>JBBSRT010000004.1:0-32621 GCA_038242765.1 Propionibacteriales bacterium | reverse complement strand
TACCTATCCCGTGGCACCTATGTGTTCCCGCCCGACCACTCGCTGCGCCTGACCACCGACATGATCGCCTACACCGTCAGCAACATCCCCAAATGGAATCCGCTTAACATCTGTAGCTATCACCTGCAGGAAGCCGGCGCCACTCCCGTACAAGAACTTGCCTATGCGCTGTCAACCGCGATTGCGGTCCTCGACTCGATCAAGGCATCCGGGCAGGTGCCTGACGACAAATTCGAGATGGTTGTCGGACGAATCTCCTTCTTCGTCAACGCCGGCGTCCGATTTATCGAAGAGACGTGCAAGATGCGCGCGTTCGCCCAATTGTGGGACGAAATCACCAGTCAGCGGTATGGCGTGCAAGAGGCCAAGATGCGTCGGCTGCGCTACGGGGTACAGGTCAACTCGCTGGGATTGACCGAAGCTCAACCCGAAAACAACATCCAGCGCATCGTGCTTGAAATGCTGGGTGTCACCCTCAGCAAGAATGCGCGTGCCCGCGCGGTGCAGCTGCCGGCGTGGAACGAAGCATTGGGACTGCCTCGGCCATGGGATCAACAGTGGTCGCTTCGTCTGCAGCAGGTGTTGGCTTACGAGTCGGACCTCCTCGAATATGAGGACATCTTCGATGGCTCCCATGTCATTGAGGCCAAGGTCGCCGAACTCGTCGAGGGCGCCAGGGCCGAAATCGACCGCGTGCAGGAGATGGGCGGTGCGATTGCTGCCGTCGAGACCGGTTATATGAAACAGGCGCTGGTGAGTTCGCATTCGGATCGCCGAGCCAAGATCGAATCGGGGGAGATGATGGTTATCGGCGTCAACTCCTTCATGGGTACCGAAGAGTCGCCGTTGACGGCCGATCTCGATGCGGCCATCCACAAGGGTGACCCGAAGGCCGAGGCCAACGCAATCGCCGAAGTGCAGGCATGGCGTGCGGCTCGGGACAATGATGCGGTCGAGAAGGCGTTGGCTCGGCTTCAAGAAGAGGCAAAGACCGACACCAACCTGATGGAGGCGACCCTTGCTGCGGCGAGAGCGGGCGTCACCGTGGGGGAGTGGTCTGGTGCGTTACGTGAGGTGTTCGGGGAGTTCCGGGCCCCGACCGGCGTCTCGGGCGCGGTTGGTGTGGCCGAAGTCGGTGCCGAGCTCACCAAGGTGCGTCAACTGGTTAAGCAAACCGGCGAGGAGATGGGCACACATTTACGGTTTTTGGTTGGCAAGCCCGGTCTCGATGGGCATTCCAATGGTGCCGAACAGGTTGCAGTAAGGGCCCGGGATGCAGGTTTCGAAGTCATTTACCAGGGCATTCGACTGACCGCGGCGGAGATCGTTGCCGCTGCCGTGGCCGAGGATGTTCACGTCGTGGGGTTGTCAATCCTGTCGGGTTCGCACATGGAACTCGTGCCGCAAATCCTCAAAGGTCTGACTGATGCAGGTATCGAATCGGTGCCGGTGATCGTGGGCGGCATCATCCCCGACTCCGATGCGCGCAGGCTCAAAGACATGGGCGTGGCTGCCGTGTTCACGCCCAAGGATTTTGGACTCAACGCCATCATGACCGAGGTCGTGGCACAAATTCGAAAGGCGAACGGGCTCGACTAGCGCGCTGCGCCGCCTAAGGTCATACCGATCGGCTGGTGGAGCGATCGCGCTGCATGGCTTCTGAGGTTTGGTTTCGTCAAGAACTAGAACAGCCGCAGTGAGGGATCGTCTATGCCGCGCAACGCATCATAGTCAACCACGACACAGTCGATGCCGCGGTCTTTTGCCAGGGTGCGGGCCTGGGGTTTGATTTCCTGCGCGGCGAAGATGCCTCGTACGGGAGCCAGATGCGGATCACGATTCATCAGCTCGAGATACCGGGTCAATTGCTCCACCCCGTCGATCTCGCCACGGCGTTTGATCTCCACCGCTACGGAGCGGCCGGCAATATCCTTGCAAAGCAGATCGACCGGTCCGATGGCGGTCATGAATTCGCGTCGTACGAGACTCATACCGTCGGCCATCGTGGAAGGATGTTCGGCAAGCAGCTCCTGGAGGTGCTTCTCGACACCATCTTTTTGCAGACCCGGATCGATACCGAGTTCGTGCGCCGAGTCGTGCATGATCTCTTCGATGAGGATACGGAGCGTGCCGTCGATCTTTTGAGCCGCTACGGTCCATTCGATCATGCCGTCTTCGTTGACACTTTCACGCAATGTGCACGGTGGGCTCATCCAGTTGAGCGGCTTGAAAGCGCGGTCGTCGCTGTGGATCGACACTGAGCCATCGGACTTGATGAGGATCAACCGGTTGGCCATCGGCAGATGAGCGGTGAGACGCCCGGCATAGTCGACCTGACAGCGGGCAATGACCAGTCGCATCTAGGCGTCGGTCCGCTTCAGGGTGCCAAGCCTGAACTCGATGGTTTCACCCTTCATCGTGCCCTTGTCGGTGTTGCCGTCGCCGCCAATCAATGACACGGTCTCCCCGGAGACCTTGTAGGTGCCGACACGGAAGTCGGTGATGCCTTCGAAGTCTTCGACGAATGTGCCGTCCGCCTTGAAATGGACCGTCCACTTGGCTTTGGGGTCGGACCAGTCACCAACAATGGATTCGGCGCCCGCCGGAGCCGATGACTGCGTAGCCGAGGGCGACGGCGATGCAGAAGGTGATGAAGGCGAGGGGGTGGCAGACTCTCCGGGTGGGGTGGCCTTGTTGCACCCGGTAAGCACGGTCGCGCTGATGGCCAGGGCGAGCGTGGTTTTCGCCACAAAGTTGTGCATCGGGTTCCTCGTCTCGGTTAAATTACTTGACGGTAGTCTGATCAGACCATACTTCGAAGGGACATTCTATGCAGGACGTCGCCGACCGCTTGGCCGCAACCGACCGGAGCGGTGTGATCGCCCGGAGGCTGTTGCTTCCTTATCTCAATCATGCGGCCTCAATGTATGAAAGCCGCTACGCCACGCGTGCAGACATAGACGCTTCGATGCGTTATGGATGTGGCTACCCCACCGGCCCACTTGCGCTGATCGACGCGCTCGGCGCCGCCGGCGTCGTGGCCGGACTTGAGGCGCTGCACGAGCAAACCGGCGACCGGTTGCACGAACCCGCATCCATATTGTGTGAACAGGCCGATTCGAACGGCAACTTTGATGACTCTGACGCAGTGTCAAATGTCGACGCTCCTGCCCCCGAATTCAAGCGGGAAATCAAGACGATCGGTGTTGTCGGCACCGGCCAGATGGCCTTGGGCATCGTAGAGGTTTTCGCCAAAGCCGGCTATGACGTCATCTTCGTCGGCCGCAGCAACGACAAGCTGGCTTCGGTTGTCGCGGGCGTCACGAAGTCCCTCGAAAAGGCTGTCTCGCGAGGCAGACTCGACGAGGATGCAAAAGCAGTCGCTCTCGGCCACATCACCGGTTCGACCCAGCGCGATGCCCTTGCCGATGTCGACATCGTCGTGGAGGCAATCGTCGAAGACCTTGAGGTCAAGCGTGCGCTTTTTGCCGACCTCGATCGTCTGTGCAAGCCCGGCGCCAGACTCGCGACGACCACGTCGTCGCTCCCGATAGCAGAATGTGCCGCGGCAACAGCGCGCTCCAGCGACGTGATCGGGATGCATTTCTTCAATCCGGCGCCCATCATGAAGCTGGTTGAAGTGGTCACCGGTGACCAGACCGCTGCGGATGTCGATGAAACAGTTCGTGCGCTGTGCCTCCAGGTCGGCAAGCATCCTGTTTCCTGCGGCGACCGCGCCGGATTTATCGTCAATGCCTTGCTGTTCCCCTATCTCAACGACGCGGTGAAGGCCCTCGAAGACGGGATTGGCACCCGCGACGAGATCGACGAGGCGATGTTGGCGTGCAAGGTGCCGATGGGTCCCTTCCACCTCCTCGACGTGGTCGGCAACGATGTCTCTCTTGCGATCCAGCAAACGCTTTTCGCCGCGTTCGACCACTCAGGATGGGAACCAGCCGATTCGCTTGAACGGGTCGTTGCCAAGGGAGACCTTGGCCGCAAGACCGGCAAGGGATTCCACGACCATACGAAGTAGAGCGTGACCGTCGGTGGCCGAGGCACGTCCGTTGGTTATCGATCGTAGAATGGGGTCATGTCCAAACGACGGTCGAAACTGCCTGTACGGCGGGCGCCGCACGTGGACCGACTCGAGGTCAAAGCTGACGGCCAATGGTATTTTCGCCCGTTGACAGGGGCCTCATCGACGAAGCATTATCGATGTCCTGGTTGCGACCATCTCATCGCCCCGGCGACACCGCACATCGTCGCCTGGCCGGTGGTCAAGTCTTTGTTGAGCCAATCAGCAATCGATGAGCGCAGGCATTGGCATTCGCCATGCTGGCGCCGAAAGGCATGAATCTTGTCCGAACGCATCCGCGGCAACTCGGTCCTCCCCGCCCGCCGCGAACCCGTCACCTTGCACACCGCCGACGGACTCAGCCTCGTGGGCGAGCTCGCGTTGCCCGCCGACTCCGCTCCGACAGCAACCATGGTTTGCCTCCACCCGCTGCCCACCGACGGTGGCATGATGGACAGCCATCTATTGCGCAAGGCTTCATACCGGCTGCCGGCGCTGGCAAATATTGCTGTCCTGCGTTTCAATACACGCGGTACATCAAGTGCCCAGGGCACCAGCGAGGGACAATTCGACGAGGGTGCCGGTGAGCGTTTTGACGTGGCCGCTGCGATCGAATTCGCCGATTTTTCGGATCTGCCGCAAATTTGGCTTGTCGGGTGGTCCTTCGGCACTGATCTGGCTCTCATGTATGGGCTCGATCCGGTGGTCGCCGGGGCCATGCTAATTTCGCCGCCGCTGCGGTATTCAGCCGTTGAGCACCTTGAGGCGTGGGCGCAGTCAGGCAAGCCAGTCACCGCTCTCGTGCCGGGTCTGGATGACTATCTGCGTCCGGCCGAAGCGCGCACGCGCTTCGCGGCGCTTACGCAACTCGACCTGATCGCCGTCGAGGACGCGAAACATCTGTGGGTAGGGGATTCGGAGCGGGTCCTTGACGAAATCACGCGCAATTTGGCCCCCGACATACCGCTCCCATTGCTGCAGACCTGGGACGGGCCAATGGAGCAAGCCGACACCTCGATGTATGCCGACAGGACGATCGCCGCGTTGCGAGCAGCGGAACACTGAACCTTCTCGACGGTCGTTCCGGAGCGGCAAAACGGCTCGGTTACTTTGTGTCAGCCTCGATGCGTGGGATGACCTGAGTTTCGTTCGGCCCCTGAACGGCGGCCTTGGCGTCTGCGTCCTTGCCAGAGCTTGATTGGGGAATGGCCGATCTCGCTTTGGTCGGAGCGGACTCCTTCTTAGCGGAGTCAGCATCTTCGACGACCTCGTCCACCGCGGCTTCAACAGCTTTCGTCTCCGCGGCGGGCGCGAAACTAGAGACAATATCGCGCAATTGCCCCATCTGCGCCATGATGCCGTCACGCCGGCGCTGCAGCTCTTCGACTTCGGCACTGAGTTGGCGAGCTTGACGTTCGATCTTCGAAGCCGCATTGGCGCGGATCTCTTCGGCATCATTGCGGGCGCTGGTCAGGAGCCGTTCGGACTCCAACGTGGCTTGTTCGTGATCCGCGGTGGCCTCGCTTGCAGCTAGATCGCGAGCCTTGTTTGCCTGCGCGATGATCGAACGTGCTCGTTCATCGGCAGCAGCTGCGCGTGTCTCGCAGTCTGATATTAATTTAGACGTCTGGTCGCTGGCAGCTGCGTGGGCCTCGGACGCCTCGCGGGCGAGGCGCTCCTTCTCGACGGCAAGGACCCGTCGGGCCTCGGCCACCTCGCGGTCAGCCGCGGCGCGAGCTTGCTCGACTTCACGGGTTGCGCCGGTGCGCATGTTGTTCGCTTCTTGTTCGGCTGCGAGCTTGGACTGAGCTGCTTCTCGCTGCGTCTGTTCCCAGAGCGACTTGGCCGCCGCCATCGATTCGGTCTTCTCGGCTTCGGCGTCCTCAAGCAGCTGGCGGCGTTTGGCTTCGAGCTCGGCGACGGCAGCGCCGCGCATCTCGTCTGCCTCCTTGGCAGCGGTGGCTCTGATCACGGCTGCCTCTTCGGCGGCGCTCTTGACAACGTCGTCGGCTTGGCGGATGGCGCGATTGCGCACATCGGTGGCTTCCTGTTCGGCCAGACCCAGCAGCTGCGCGGCATGCCCACCCAGACCGCTGTAGTCGGGCGTCTGAATCGACGTGAACTTCTCCTGCAGTGCTGCCAGTTCTTTGCGCAGCGCTACTGCTTCGGAGTGTGCTTCGCGAGCAGCGCGTTCGCTGCGCTCAAAATCGGCGGCCCGGGAGCGCAAAAAGGTGTCCACCGCGTCGGTGTCATAACCGCCCCGACGGGCCACCGGGAAAGCGGTGTTGGGCGTCGCCCGGTTCGACGAGTCGAAAATAGACAGTCCGGGTTTGTCCGACTTCGATCGGCTTGGTTCTGAACGAGGTGTCGCTGAACGGTCTGGCCGTGAACGGTCGGACCTTGACTGGTCGGGCACTGAACGGTCTGGCATTGAAGTATCCTCTGCAAACGGTGTCGGCGGGATCCGGGCTTCAGGATACTCGGCCGGGTTAAACGCCGCGGAAGCGAGTGATTTGATCGATGTGCAGGGCACGCTTGGCTTCATTGTGAATGCCAAGTCCCTCTTCGGGCGCCAGACACAGCACGCCCACCTTTCCTTGGTGCTTGTTCTCCTGCACTTCACGAGTGGCAAGTCCGGTGTCTTCGAGCGAATAAACCTTCGACAGGGTCGGATTAATCAAGCCCTTGTCGATGAGGCGGTTGGCCTCCCAAGCTTCTCGATAGTTGGCGAAATGTGAGCTGACAATGCGCTTGAGGTTCATCCACAGATAACGGTTGTCATATTCGTGCATGTAGCCCGATGTAGACGCACAGGTGGCGATCGTTCCGCCCTTGCGGGTGACGAACACGCTAGCGCCGAAAGTTTCACGGCCGGGGTGCTCGAGAACGATGTCCGGGTCGTCTCCGCCGGTGAGTTCGCGGATCTTCGCGCCGAAACGGCGCCATTCTTTAGGGTCCTGGGTATGTTCGTCCTTCCAGAATTTGTAGTCCTCCGCACGTCGATCGATGATGAACTCGGCTCCCATGTTTCGCACGATCTCCGCTTTTTCAGGTGATGACACCACGCATACCGGTGTGCCGCCTCCGTTGAGCACCATCTGGGTGGCATACGAACCCAAGCCACCCGAGGCGCCCCATACCAGAACGGTATCGCCCTGTTTCATGTCTGCACCGTTTTTGGAGACGAGTTGACGGTAGGCCGTGGAGTTGACCAGGCCCGGACTCGCTGCTTCTTCCCACGACAGGTGGGCCGGTTTTGGCATGAGTTGGTTGGCCTTGACGATCGCGAACTCGGCCAGGCCGCCGAAGTTGGTCTCAAAGCCCCAAATGCGTTGTTCGGGATCCATCATGGTGTCGTTGTGTCCGTCGGGGCTTTCCAGCTCGACCGAAAGGCAGTGTGCAACAACTTCGCGGCCCGGTTTCCATAGATTGACGCCGGGGCCGGTGCGCAGCACAACGCCGGCGAGGTCGGAACCAATGATGTGGTAGGGCAGGTCGTGACGCTTCGTGAATTGTGAAAGGCGGCCATATCGTTCGAGGAATCCGAAGGTCGGCATCGGTTCAAAGATTGAAGTCCACACGGTGTTGTAGTTGATGGCGCTCGCCATGACAGCCACCAATGCTTCGCCCGGCGCGAGCTCAGGAATGGGCACATCATCGAGGTGCAGGCTCTTGCGAGGATCTTTGTCGCGGCTAGCCATGCCTTCGAACATGTCGACGTCGTCCTTGTGAATCGTGGTTGCCCGATACGAGTCAGGCAACTTCAGTGCGGCAAAATCTTCGCTGCTGGTATCTGCGGCCATGATGGCGTCGAGTATGTGCTGCACTGAGTCCTCCGTTAGACAGGGTTAATCGCGCTTCGGCAATGTGGCGATGTTACTAGTGGGTCATGAGCCGCCGCCACCATCGGTGGTGTGACGCCGGCCTCACTCAGCGGCCGGTTCGACAAGTTCCACAAGAACCCCACCGGCGTCCTTCGGGTGCACAAAATTGACTCGGCTGTTAGAAGTACCACGCTTGGCCTCGTCATAGAGCAGCCGTACGCCGCGGTCGCGCAGTGTCGCCGAGACCTCATCGATGTCGTTGACGCGGTAGGCCAGTTGCTGGATACCCTGACCGTTGCGGTCGATGAACTTGGCAATCGTGGAGTCGGCGTTCAGCGGTGCCAGCAGTTGGATGCACGAGCCAGAATCGCCCACGGCAAGCATCGCTTCACGTACGCCCTGCTCCTCGTTGATTTCTTCGTGGATCGATTGCAATCCGAAAACCGACGAGTACATCTCGAGTGCATCATCAAGGTCGGGCACGGCTATTCCGACGTGGTCGATGGCGACAATCAAATGTGAGGGAACCATGGAGACAGCGTAGGCCGATGGCCGCGACTCCGCGAGAGAGGTGTCGGCAGGAGTCGGTAGAGTGTAATGACTGACACCCTAAGGAGATACTTCCATGACTCAATCCGTCATCGTCGCCGGAGCGCGAACACCGATTGGCCGTCTGCTCGGTGGCTTAAAGTCGCTGTCGGGGTCTGACTTGGGCGGGCACGCCATTAAGGGTGCCCTTGAACGCGCCGGCGTCGCTCCCGAGCAGGTCGACTACGTCATCATGGGTCAGGTCCTCACCGCAGGTGCCGGCCAGATTCCGGCCCGTCAAGCAGCGCACAAGGCCGGTATCGGGCTCAGCGTCCCGGCCGTCACGGTCAACAAGGTGTGTCTTTCGGGTATCAACGCCATCTCGCTTGCCGACCAACTCATCCGTGCCGGTGAATTCGACATCATTGTGGCCGGCGGCCAAGAGTCCATGACTCAGGCGCCGCACTTCCTGGCTGGTTCCCGCGAGGGCACCAAGTATGGGGCTGCAAAATTGACCGATCACATGGAATACGACGGGCTGTTCGACGTGCTTACTGATCAGGCAATGGGCGCACTGACCGAAGGCTGCAACGCCGAAGGCACCGGCCTGAGCCGCGAAGAACAAGACGTGTTTGGCGCACGTTCACACCAGCGTGCGGCCGAGGCACAAAAAAATGGCGTCTTCGACAACGAAATCATCCCGGTTGAGATACCGAGCCGCCGCGGTGAACCGACCGTCGTCAGCATCGATGAAGGCGTTCGTGCCGACACCTCTGCTGAGTCGCTCGGCAAATTGCGCCCGGCCTTTGCCAAAGATGGCACCATCACCGCCGGCACGGCCAGTCAGATATCCGATGGTGCGGCTGCCGTGGTGGTCATGAGCAAGGAAAAGGCTGAAGAACTCGGCCTGACGTGGTTGGCGGAGATCGGTGCGACGGGCAGCGTAGCTGGACCTGATTCGACGCTGCAAATGCAGCCCGCCAACGCCATCGTCAAGGCGTGCGAAAAGGAAGGAATCAAGCCTTCCGACCTCGACCTCGTCGAAATCAACGAAGCTTTCGCAGCGGTCGGCATCACCAGCGCCCGTGAACTGGGCATCGACGAAGACATGGTCAATGTCAACGGTGGCGCAATTGCTGTCGGACACCCGTTGGGTATGAGCGGCGCCCGCATTGTCTTCCACCTTGCGCTCGAACTTCAGCGCCGCGGTGGTGGAGTTGGCGCGGCCGCCCTGTGTGGCGGCGGTGGCCAAGGTGATGCACTGATCGTGCGCGTGCCGGCTAACTGACCAGATGACCCAGCCGCGTCGACGGCCAATCCCGGTCGACCAACTTGTCGAGCGTGCGCAGGCCGGCGAAGCCCGAGCAGTTGCCCGACTGATCTCGATGGTCGAGGACGCATCGCCTTCCTTGCGCGAGGTTAGTGCGGCGCTTGCACCACATACCGGGCGTGCGCACATCGTGGGCATAACCGGTTCGCCCGGGGTCGGCAAGTCGACGTCGACATCGGCGCTGGTCAAAGAACTGCGCAAGACCGGTCAGCGTGTGGGTGTCCTCGCCGTGGACCCGTCCTCGCCGTTTTCAGGTGGGGCGTTGCTTGGTGATCGCGTGCGCATGCAGGAGCATGCAACCGACCCGGGGGTCTACATTCGCTCAATGGCAAGCCGAGGACACCTCGGTGGTCTGTCTTGGGCGGCGCCACAAGCGCTCCGGGTGCTTGACGCCGCAGGTTGCGACATCATCTTGGTGGAGACCGTCGGCGTCGGCCAGTCTGAAGTGGAGATCGCCGGGCTCGCCGACACGACGCTGGTGCTCATAGCACCCGGTATGGGGGATGGCATCCAGGCCGCGAAGGCCGGGATACTCGAAATTGGCGATATCTTCGTGATCAACAAGGCCGATCGCGATGGGGCGCCGCAGGTGCGGCGTGAACTGCGCAACATGATTTCACTCGCAGCCCGTACCGAGGATTCATGGCGCCCACCGATCGTGCTGACCGTGGCGTCCAAGTCTCAGGGCATCGACGATGTGGCCGCCGAGATAGCAAAGCACCGCGAGAGTCTGGAGCGCACCGGTGGGCTCACAAAGCGCCGCCGCCAGCGTGTTCGTCGTGAAATAGAAGCAATTGCCCTCGTGGCCGTTCAAAAACGGTTTGCTGGACTCAGTGGTGACAGTCGGCTCGACGCATTGGCCGACGACGTCATGGCCGGCACCAGCGATCCCTTTGCCGCTGCCGACGTGCTCATCGAAAGTATTTGACGTCCGTCGATCTGTGGGCCGGCCTGCGGCGCGCCTGAGAGTAATTCGGCCCGATTTCGACTAGAAAAGACAGGTGTTGAAGAAGGCTGTCACCCTGCTTGTGATCGGATTCGTGGTCTACTACCTGCTGACCGCGCCCGAGGGCGCTGCCAATGCTGTCAAGGACGCCGGCGGAGCCGTGGTCGAGGGGTTCGGCCAACTCATGCGGTTCTTCGAACAACTGACGCAATAGCGCCATGTTTGATCGGTTGATCGACCGCCTTCCCGAACAATCCATTGAGCGTCATCTGCTCATCGATGAGGGCGAAATTGTCATCGACACGGTGCATCACCACCATGTCGTCTATGTTCGGCCGTTGACCGAGGTGGTGGTCGCCTTGCTCCTGTGGGTTATTGCCATCATCGGACCTATCGAACTTGGCTGGCTGTTCATTCTCGCCGGCGTCGCCTTGGCCGGTCATGCGGTGTATGTCGCTCTCCGCGAGCATTTGGATGTCTTCGTGATCACCAACATGAGGGTGTTGCGTGCACAGGGAGTGTTTTCGGTACGCATTGCCACCATGCCCATTCAGCGAATCCTGGACATCACGGTCCATAAGCCGCTAGCGGGCCGGATACTGGGTTATGGCCACTTCGTTTTCGAGTCGGCAGCCCAAGAGCAGGGTTTGCGCGACATCCGTTTCATTTCGGATCCCGATGGGCGCGATTTGACTATCCAACGTGTTATTCAACGTTCGGGTCTTCGTGGCCCGCGCAACCCGGCGGAGCTGTGACCAAACTCGAGTTCGACCCGATCGAAGAGGCCGCTGAGCATTGGTCGAGCCGTTGGGATGGCGTGGAAACCATGCGTGCGGTCACCTCGGTGATGCGTGCTCAGCAATTGTTGCTGGGCCGCCTCGACGCGGCGCTGCGGCCATACGATCTGACTTTCTCCCGTTATGAGGTGCTCGTGCTGTTGACGTTTTCGCGTCGAGGCTCCTTGCCCCTGGGCAAGATCGGTGAACGGCTCCAGGTGCATGCGACCTCGGTGAGTTCGCTGATCAGCAAACTGCAGGCGAGCGGTTATGTCGACCGGGTCCGCCATCCTCGGGACGGCCGTAAGTTTTTGGCCGAGATTACCGCGGACGGGAGGTCGGCCGTTGAGAAGGCAACCGGCGACCTCAATGCCATCGGGTTCGGCTTGTCCGCACTCAATGGTGCCGACCTGAACGGACTCTTCAAGACATTGAGTGTGCTTCGACAAGACGCCGGCGACTTCTGAAAGGCAACAGTTGGCACAAATACTAGGGTGCCCTAGTATTCGTGTATGGGTGAACAATGGAGTGGACGCCGGCGCTGGGAAAAACGCTATGAAGAGGCCCTGACGAGCGGCCGCATCCGCGATGTTGACTTCACTACCTTGTCCGGAGCGACCCTCGATCCCGTCTACGGTCCGCCAGATTCCGACGCCGAGGCGGCATATCCGGGCTTTGACCGAATTGGCTGGCCGGGAGAGTTCCCTTACACGCGCGGTCTTCACTCCACCGGTAACCGGGGCCGGACGTGGACGATCAGACAATTTGCCGGCTTCGGCAACGCCAAACAAACCAATGAGCGCTACCACATGATCCTTGCTGCTGGCGGGGGCGGTTTGTCGGTCGCTTTCGACATGCCGACCCTCATGGGCCGCGACTCAGATGAGCCGAAGTCGCTTGGCGAAGTCGGTCACTGCGGCGTTGCCGTCGATACCGCCTCCGACATGGACGCCCTCTTCGATGGCATCGATCTCGGCAAGACGACCACCTCAATGACGATCTCGGGCCCGGCTGTGCCGGTTTTCTGCATGTATCTGGTGGCCGCCGAGCGACAAGGCGTTGACATATCGGTCCTCAACGGCACCCTGCAGACCGATATCTTCAAGGAATACATTGCCCAGAAGGAATGGCTTTTTGCGCCCGAGCCACACTTGCGCCTCATCGGTGACCTGATGGAATATTGCGACCAGAACATTCCCCACTACAAGCCGTTGTCGGTCTCTGGTTATCACATTCGCGAAGCCGGCTCCACGGCCGCTCAAGAGCTCGCCTATACCCTCGCCGACGGTTTTGCCTATGTCGAGCTGGGACTGTCACGCGGTCTCGAGGTGGATCGTTTTGCACCGGGGCTGTCATTTTTCTTTGACGCCCACATCGATTTTTTCGAAGAGATCGCGAAGTTCCGCGCCGCCCGACGCATTTGGGCCCGATGGTTGCGCGATGAGTATGGCGCTACGACACAAAAGGCGCAGTGGTTGCGTTTCCACACCCAAACAGCGGGGGTCTCCCTTACCGCGCAGCAGCCCTACAACAATGTCGTCCGCACCGCGGTCGAGGCGTTGTCGGCTGTGTTGGGCGGCACGAACTCGCTGCACACCAACGCGCTTGATGAAACGCTGGCGTTGCCCTCTGAGCGTGCTGCCGAGATCGCATTGCGCACCCAGCAGGTGCTCATGGAGGAGACCGGCATCACCAATGTTGCCGACCCCTTGGGTGGATCGTGGTATGTCGAACAATTGACCGACAGCATCGAAGCCGAAGCCGAAAAGATTTTCGCCCAGATCAAGGAACGAGCCGTCGACGGCCACCCGATCGGCCCCATAACGTCGGGTATTCTCAGTGGCATCGAAGACGGTTGGTTCATGTCCGAGATCGCCGAAGCAGCGTTTGTCTACCAGATTGCTCTTGAGAAGGGTGACAAGCGCATCGTGGGAATCAATTGCCATGAGGCCAGCGTCACCGACGACCTCGAAATCATGCGCGTGTCGCACGACGTCGAGCGAGATCAGGTTGCCGACCTGGCCGGTCGACGGGCCAAGCGTGACAACGGGGCTGTCGATGCTGCACTGGCCCGCATGGCCGAGGTCGCGCGCTCCGACGGCAACCTTGTCGAGCCCATGATGGACGCGGTACGCCTGGAAGCGACGTTAGGCGAAATCTGCGAAGTGCTGCGACTTGAGTGGGACGAATACCACGAGCCCGTGCAGTTCTGAGCGTAGGACACAATGGGGGTATGAGTTTTTCACGTCCCGGAGCAATCGACCTATCCGCACTCAAACCCAAGCCCGGCGCCGATACGCCATCTGCTGGCGGCGGCGGATCGTTCGTCATCAACGCGACCGAGCAAAACTTCCAGACCGACGTGCTGGAAGCCTCGAAACGTCACATTGTGGTGCTCAACCTGTGGTCGCCGCGAGCGCCGCAAAGCGCGACCTTCAATGACCTCGTAGCTCAGGTGGTCACCTCCTATGGCGGCCAAATTCTGCTGGCCAACGTTGATGTTGACGCCAATCCGGCGATCGCCCAGGCCGTGGGCGCACAAGGGGTGCCTTTTGTTATCGGACTCATCATGGGCCAGCCGGTGCCGCTGTTCCAAAGCACAGTCCAGGAGGCAGAACTTCGACAGGTCTTCGACCAGCTCGTGCAGGCTGCAGCACAGAACGGACTGACGGGGCGGGTTGGGTCGCCAGACGCTGCAACGCCGGAGGTCGAGGAGGAGCAGGTCGATGACCCGCGCTTCGCCGAGGCCGACGCGGCCTTTGCAACCGGCGACTTCGACGCCGCGATCGCCGCATACGAAAAGCTTGCCGTCCAATATCCCGCTGATGCAGAGATCACCGAGCGGCTCGCCGGCGTAGGCCTAATGGCGCGTACCCAGGGCGTTGATCTGCAAGATGCTCGCAACGCCGCGGCCGATCATCCCGACGATCTCGACGCGCAAATGCTTGTCGCCGATCTCGACGTGAGTGGTGGTCACATTGATGACGCGTTTGATCGGTTGATCCAACTCGTTCGACGCACCGCGGGCGAAGATCGCGAACGTATCCGAGGCAGACTCATCGAACTCTTCACCGTCGTCGGTGGTGACGACCAGCGAGTGGCAACAGCGCGGCGAGCACTGGCCTCGGCGCTTTTTTAGAAGGTGCAGCCGCCACTCTCGACACCCCCACGCTGATAAGCGTGCAACTGCGGGCCGAACCCGTAAAGTGTGTCCGTCACGTCGGGGAGCACGAGGGAGATCGGCATGCGCGCCAAAGCTGGCTTGAGCATCATGCTGGCCGGCGTGGTCGTTGCGCTTTTCGGGGCAGCGGTCATGGCAGTGCTGGGTCCTGATGGACGAGTCATAAGTGGGCCGCATCGCATCAAAACCGACGGGGTCGCCGTAGTCACCGCGCCGCCGACACTGTCATGGGCGGGCGTGCGGATCGGCGTTCTGGCCGAGGTCCCGGTCAACAAGCCGGTATTCGTCGGACTGGGCAATTCGCTCGATGTGCAAAACTACCTCGCAAAGACAGCGAGATATCAGATCGACAGCTATCACACGCCATGGAACCTCAAGGCTCGCGAAGTCAAAGGTGAGGTCGAGAACCTGCCGTCGGCACCGACGGCGTTGGACTGGTGGCTTGCCCAGGGCGCCGGTCTCGGCGGCGCCAGTATCAGCACGCGATTGCCCGACGAGACGGTCTCTTTGGCCATATTGGCGATCGGCTCTTCAAATCTCACCGGGTTGCGGGTGAGTGTCGCCTATGAGGTTCACGGTGGTTTCGCCTTGGGCGCGGGGCTCGTACTGCTGGGCGTAGCCGGGGTGCTTTTCGGCCGGATGTATCGGGCGGGTCGCTCCCCTTGGGTTGATGGTCACACCACCGAGGACCACGAGCCCATCGACGAGGACGATCAATATGGGGCCGATGAAGAATCGGTCGAATATGTCTACGTCGATGCCGACGGCACCGAGCACGTCGTCGGTGCCGACGAACTCGTCGACTACGAGCTTGTAGATGCTGACCAAGACGACGACGGCGAGCGCCGGTGACTACGCCAAAAGCCGGTTTGAGTGCTTGCCTACTAGCGATCGTGCTGGCATTGTCGGCGTGCGCGGTGATACCGCACAAGAAGGACGACGCCACCATCTCCAAGGTCGCCGCCAATGAGCAAACCGCCGTCGAGGTCTTTGAGCGATACACACGGGTGCTTAAGAGCGCCCGTGAGCTCGGTGATTCGCAGCCCTTGTCGACCGTCGATGATGAGACCGTGCTCGCGATCGATTCGGGATCCTTTGAAGTCGCGCAGCGCGCGGCCAGCAAGAACAAAAGTGGTCTGCCCGAGGGCGAGATCCTAGCCAGCTGGGCGCCGCGCCTCAAGAAGTATCCGCTCTGGTTCCTCCTACGAGTCAAAGACGAATCTCGCGACACCATCAAGATGCAGCTCTTTGAAAAGAAATCGGCGGCTTCGCAATGGTTGTTGGCCAGCACGCCCGAAATGCTGCCCACAACCAAGCTGCCGGAGATTGCAAGCAAGGACGGCACCCTTGTCCCGGTCGATGAATCCGATTCGCGAGGCATGGATCTGGACGCAAAACAGGCCCTTAAATATTACGTCGCGGCGCTCAATACTCCTGATTCACCGTCGGCCGCCAAGGTGCTTGACGACGGTTTCCGTAGGCAGATGCGTGATGCAGTAGCAACCGAAAAAGCTTTGAAGGGTGTGACGTTCAGTCAACAGTGGGGTTCTGAGGGTATCGACCACTCCGTGCGTACCAGCGATGGAGGAGCGTTGGTCTTCAGCACCCTGTTGCGCCGGGACACCTACGACGTCAAGAAGGGGCTTTCGGTGACGTGGCCCGACGGCTCTCCGCAAAAGACTTTTTTGGGTAAGGAGATCTCGAAGTCGGGCAGCCTCAATTTTTATCACCAGATCTTGCTGTACGTGCCTGGCTCCGATGGCGGCGTGCCGCGTGTGCTCGGACAGTTTGGCGGTGTCGTGGGCGCTAAGGGAGACTGAATCTAGCAGCGGCGCGAGCTGCTGCTTAGCTGCCATATAAGGGACAGTCAACGATTGGCAGGGTCGCAATGGTTATGACTTCTCTTGGTTCGATTCGCGATAGGGCGGTCGTGGTTCGGGAAGATTGAGCCATGCCAGCAACTCTTGGGTCACGGTGGTCGCGTGACTGCTGACGTCATCGGGGGCACACCAGTGCATGGCAGCGATTTCGCGCTTTTCCAACGTCATACGATCAATCAGATTTGAAGAAGCCCGGCCGAGGTCAAAGACGAAGATGCAGGCATCGTCCCATCCGCGCCACGGGGGCAACCAGTTGACGGTGATGAGACCGTGGACGGTGACGTCGATGTCGAGTTCTTCCTTGATCTCCCGCGCGACGCCGTGAGCGGGGGACTCGCCAACTTCGACCACTCCGCCGGGCAGATCCCATTCGCGCTTATAGGTCAACTCACATAGCAGCACGCGACCATTTTCGTCGCGCAGGATGCCCTGTCCGATGACCCGTTTGGTTGGGAGGCCGGCATTGAGGATGCCCAGGAATCCGTTCCTGCTCCATGGGTCGGGATCGCTGGCGAGCCGCGCGACCAAGAGCTGATCGGGGTCGGCCCCATTGCCGCGTACAAGGCCTTCCCGACGCAAACCGGCGCGAGCTGTTGCCCGAATCGTTGGATGATCGTCTGCGTCGATCTTCGTTTCGACGCGGGTGATTCCCAACTCTGTGAGTGCCAGGTCGATCGCTGCTTTGAGGATGTCGGACAGCCTATGGAGTTGTGCTTCGGCTAGGTTCCAGCGGATCGAGCTGGTTGCTCTCGTCTCGCGTTTGAAGGCGACGGTGCCCACTCGTGAGCCGTTGATCTGCACGGCGAAGCCAAAAAAGTCGTCGGAGCCGGTCGTCGGCACCAACTCTAGGTCCGTGCCCCCGGGAACGCTATGCATGACTCGCCCTCATGGATTGAAGGCTAACCAACGAGTAGCTCGAACCGCCGACGGGCATGACGTGAGCTGGCCGCTCAGTGGTTCGAGAGCCACATTGTGGTCAGGGCCGGAAGACGGAGCACTGTGGAGGCACGATGTTGCTCATGAGTGCCGGCTTCGGCGAATACAGGCTCGCTGCCGCCTTTGTCGTATCCCGATCTCGATGAAGAATCCACGATAATCGACCACGCACCCCCATGGGGCAGATCCAGAACGTAATTGTCGTGCGCAACACCGGCGAAGTTCGAAACGCACACCACGATTTGCGGACCGACCGAACGGGCAAATGACACCACATTGTGCTGTTGGTCGTCGTCGGCAATCCAGTGGAATGCGCCTGGATCACTATCGGCTGCCCACAGTGCTGGTGTGTCCGCGTAGGCGCGGCCCAGCGATCGGACCAGCGCTTTGAGATCCATGTGCCCAGGCTCGTCGCACATGGTCCAGTCGAGCGAACGACGCTCTGACCATTCCCGGTCCTGACCAAACTCGCAGCCCATGAAAAGAAGTTTTTTGCCCGGATGTGCCCACATGTATGCCAGATAGGCGCGCAGGGTGGCCAATTGTGCTCGGCGGCGACCGGGCGCTTTGCGTAATAGTGAACCTTTGCCATGGACGACCTCGTCGTGAGAGAGCGGAAGGATGTAGTTGTTGCCAAACGAATACGAGGCAGGCAACGTCATCTCCCCGTGATGAAACTGACGATGGATTGGGTCTTCGCGCACATAGCCCAAGGTGTCGTGCATCCAACCCAGATTCCAGGTGAAACCAAACCCTAGGCCGCCAAGGTGAACCGGCATCGTTGCCCCGGGCCAGTGGGTCGAGTCCTCGGCGATCATGGCGATGCCGGGAAAACTGCTGTAACAGGTGCTGTTCAATTCCTGAAGGAAAGCAATAGCCTCGAGGTTTTCACGGCCACCGTTTGCGTTGGGCTTCCATTGGCCATGCGTGCGCGAATAGTCCAGATACAGCATCGATGCCACTGCATCGACACGCAATCCGTCGACATGGAACTCCTGGAGCCAATAGAGCGCATTGGACAGCAAAAAACTGCGAACCTCGGCCTTCGCGAAATCGAAGGTGTGGGTGCCCCAATCGGGGTGTTCATCAAACTCGGACGGTTCAAAAAGTGACTGGCCGTCGAAACACCCCATACCCCAGTCATCTTTGGGGAAATGCGCCGGAACCCAATCGAGGATGACGCTGATGCCGGCATCGTGGAAGGCATCGATTAGAGCCCGTAGGTCATCCGGTGTGCCAAGACGAGAGGTGGGCGCAAAATAGCCCGTCGTCTGATAGCCCCAGGAGCCGATGAACGGATGCTCGGCCACCGGCAGGAACTCGACGTGGGTGAAGCCCAAGTCAAAAACGTAGTCCACGAGTTCGGTTGCCAGATCGATGTAGGTCAGTCCCCGGCGCCACGAGCCAAGGTGGACCTCATAGATGCTCATTGGTTCGGCGTGCGGTTGCCTGCCGGCACGTGTTTGCATCCATTCGGCGTCGCGCCACCTGTAGGTACTCGTGTAGGTCAACGACGAGCGTTGCGGCTGTAGTTGCGTGCAGTGCGCAAAAGGATCCGACTTGAGCAGCGTCTCACCCTCGGTGGTGGTTATCTCATATTGGTACAGGGTTTCGGTGCCGATGCCAGCGATTCGCGTGGTCCAGATGCCCTCTCGCGAGCGTTCCATGATGTCGCTGCGACCATCCCAGTCGTTGAAGTCACCGATGACCGCAACCCGATGTGCGTGGGGTGCCCACACGGCAAATCGCACGAAATCGGGCTCGACGTGGGAGCCCAACACTTGCCACAGCGGTCGATCGCCAGCGAAACGAACAAGCGCGTTCATTAGGTCAGCAGCCGACCGAGCGCATCGCGCGGGATCTGGGTCCACGCGGGTCGGTGCGTGGTTTCGTAGCCGACCTCGTAGACCGCTTTGTCGATTTGATAGGCCCGCAACAACACGTATGACGTATGTTCGGCTGCTAGCCCGTAGCCGTCGAGGAATGCTTCCTGATTGCGGCGCGCCCACGCGATGGCGGCCAGACGCGCCGGCGCAGAGTCGGAAGCGGTTTGGAGCAGGACCGAATGGGGCGCATAGTCAAGCGAACGCACCATACCGGCGACGTCGCGCAGCGGAGAGTCAAAGCGGCGACGGTCCGACAACGACTTTGCCGGCTCACCTTCGAAGTCGATGAGTCTCCAACCGCCGACGGTGCGCAATGTCTGTCCCAGGTGCAGATCACCGTGGACTCGCTGTATCGCTATGGGTTCGTCCAGTGCGGCCACGCCGGCGTAGGCATCAAGAGCGGCCGCACGCCACGAAAGCAGCCACGGTGCGGTGGCAGTGGTTTCATCGAAACGTGCGATGAACCGAGCGACAAGTTGCTCCATGTCTTGAGGCGCCCAAATCGCGGTGCCCATGACTGACATCGCCTGGTGCACACGGGCCACGACCTGGCCCAGACGGGCGGACTCGGGAGCGAAGTCGGCGCCGGCGTCGGTCGGATCGACTTCGGGTTCGGCTGCCAGGTCGCGGAAGCTTGCCCGGGCAGAATCCCAGCCGTCGGTCGCCGAGGCGTAATAGTCATAGATCATCACAAGGTCGACGTCATCGACGGTCGCCCAGCCGCGGATAGGTGCGGTGAACTCCGCCCCCGTCGTGCTCAGCGCGACGCCAATCTCGATGTCGGGATTTCGGCCCGCATCGACGCGCCGAAAGAGCTTGAGCAGATAACGGTTGCCGACGATGATCGAAGTGTTGCTCTGCTCAGCGATCAAGGGAACAGTCGCGGTCGACGCGTCGAGGTCGAGGTCGCCGGTCAGTTCATAGCGCACCGGACCGGCTTCGGCATTCGGGTCGAGAAAACCGGCAAGGATCGCACTGCGGGCATGCGCATCGAGCATCGCGTCATACACGTAGAAGTCGCCATCGAACTCCATCAGCGCATTGTCCAGACCCGAAAATGGTTCGCTGCGATACGAGGCCGGCACGTTGTAGGTGGTGCGAATGCCGCCTGAAATGACGGTGACGAGCTCGAAGCGCACGCCCGGACCGAAGGCATCGGGTGGTCTTGACCATGGCAGCACACGGACCACTTCGATAGTGGTGTCGGCACTCGCGTAGGCAAACCAACGCTGGCGGCGCAGGTAGTCCAAGCGCGTGGTCATCGGGCCAGTTCGGAAAGCCGGAACCAGTAGAACCCGTGTCCGGCCAGGGTTAACAGGTAGGGGAGCTGGCCGATTGCGGGAAACTCGACACCGCCGAACATCTCGACGGGGTTGATGCCCTCGAAGTCACTCAAATCGAGTTCGACCGGTTGCGCAAACCGCGACAGATTGTTGACGCACAGCATGACATCGTCGCCGTGGGTGCGCACATACGAAAGGACCGACGGGTTGGAGCCGCCAAGGTCGCCGAAACTGCCCAAACCGAAGGCCGCGTGCTGTTTGCGGATCTGAAGCATTCGTCTCGTCCAGTGCAGCAGTGACGAACGATCCTGGGTCTGTGCCTCTACGTTGACGCTCTGGTAGCCGAAGACCGGGTCCATGATGACCGGCAGCGTTAAACGGCCCGGCGTCGCGCGCGAGAAGCCCGCATTGCGATCGGGGGTCCACTGCATCGGGGTGCGGACGCCATCTCGGTCACCGAGCCAGATGTTGTCGCCCATCCCGATCTCGTCGCCGTAATACAGGACCGGTGAACCGGGCAGGCTTAACAGGAGCGCGGTGAACAACTCCATCTGGTCTGTGGCGTTGTCGAGCAGGGGCGCGAGTCGGCGGCGGATGCCGATGTTGGCCTTCATTCGCGGATCGACGGCGTATTCGGACCACATGTAGTCGCGGTCGTCGGTCGTGACCATCTCGAGGGTCAGTTCGTCGTGATTGCGCAAGAAGATTCCCCACTGGCACCCCGCGGGGATCGCCGGCGTCTGATCCATGATTTCGCTGATCGGATAGCGCGATTCGCGCCGTACGGCCATGAAGATGCGGGGCATGACCGGGAAGTGGAAGCACATGTGGCATTCGTCGCCGCCACCGTCGAAGTCGCCGAAGTAGTCGACGACATCGGCGGGCCACTGGTTTGCCTCCGCCAGCAGGATACGGCCTGGATATCGATTGTCGATGTGTCCGCGGATGCGTTTGAGGAGGCCATGGGTCTGGGGAAGATTCTCGCTGTCGGTGCCATCGCGCTCAAACAGATAGGGCACCGCGTCGAGGCGGAAGCCATCGATGCCCAGTTCGAGCCAGAAGTCGAGCGCGTCGATGACTGCCGTAACAACGGCCGGATTGTCAAAGTTGAGGTCGGGCTGGTGGCTGTAAAAACGGTGCCAGAAATATTGCTTGCGTACCGGGTCCCACGTCCAATTGGAGGCCTCGGTGTCGACGAAGATGATCCGCGCATCGCGGTATGCGGTGTCGGTGTCACGCCATACAAAAAAGTCGCCGTATGGGCCGTCGGGATCTGCGCGTGAGGATTGAAACCACGGATGCTGGTCGGAGGTGTGATTCATGACGAAGTCGATGATGATGCGCATGCCTCGTCGGTGTGCTTCGGTGACCAGCCGGGCGAAATCATCGATAGTGCCCAGCTCGCTGGCAACATCGGTCAGGTCCGCAACATCGTAACCGCCGTCACGCAGGGGGGAGGGGAACAGTGGCGGGATCCACAGGCAGTCGACGCCGAGCCAGTCGAGGTAGTCCAATTTTTCGATGAGTCCGCAGATATCACCGGTGCCGTCGTCGTTGGAGTCGCTGAACGACCGTACGAGGACCTCATAGAACACCGCCCGTTTGAACCAGTCGGGCTGGTTCGGTTGCGGGTGTTCGATCACAGAGGAAGTCTGCCATGAGCGGTTCGCCGCGCACCAAACTCCTCTGCGTCTGAAGACCCGCTGGAGCCTCTCGACCGCAAAGATACGTTTGCAAAGGGACCTTTGTAGTTTATTGTTGCCGGATGAGTCTCACCACGAAAATTGTCGACGACATCGATATGCTCAAAGCCATCGCGCACCCGTTGCGGATGAAGATGCTCGGATCCTTGCGAGCCGATGGTCCTGCAACCGCCTCCGAACTCGGCCGTCGTTTTGGCGAATCAAGTGGCTCGACGTCCTACCACCTGCGCCAGCTCGAACGATTCGGGTTCATCGAAGAAGACGCCACACAGCCGTCGGCACGCGAACGACGCTGGGTTGCCAGTCATCAGATGACGTCGTTCCCGACCAAGCTGGCCGATTCAGAGGGTGGTCGCAGCCTCTTTGAGGTGGTGCGGCGCCAGCAACTCGAACTGTTGCAGGAGGGCCTTGCAACGTTGACCGAGGTCCGGCGAGGTTTCGGACATAGTGATTATGTTGTTCAACTTGATCCCGATGACCTCGAATCACTGGGCGAAGACATTGAGGCTGTCATCGATCGATACCGCGGCCGCGGTGGCTCACAAAGCGCGGTGATCCATGTGCTCGCATTGCCGCGGAGCCGGTCATGAGTGTACGGACTAGATTTTGGATCCTCACTGCGCTGCGTTGGTTGCCCACCGGACTGCTCATCCCGGTGCATGCATTGTTGCCGCTCGCACGCGGGCTGACTATCGCCGAGCTCGGCGCGGCTTTTGCCGTGCAAGGCATTGTCGTGCTGTGCCTCGAGTTGCCCACCGGCGGCTTCGCCGACGCCGTGGGACGCAAACCTGTCTTTCTTGCCTCAGCAGTCGTCGCGTTTTCGTCATACGTCGTCTTCGCACTCGCTGACTCAGTGTTCTTGTTTGCGCTTGCCTCGGGCCTGGCCGGTGCCTTTCGCGCCCTTGACAGCGGCCCTCTCAACGCGTGGTATGTGGACGAAATCATTACTGTCGGCGACGGGAGGACCGTGGCCACCGGCCTGTCGGGCGCCGGCACGATCACTGGTCTGGGGGTTGCCAGCGGTGCGGTGGCCGCCGGCGCCATCGTGGCCTGGAACCCGATCGGCTCAATCGAAAGCCTTGCCGCTCCGCTGTGGGTGGCAGCGGTAGTGACGTTGGCGCAGATCATCGCGACGGTGATTTTGATGGACGAAGATCGCTCCGCGCGGGTGGGACGATTGTTCACATCGATCAAGGCAACACCGCGAACTATCGCGGGCGGCGCGCGACTGGTGTGGCGCTCGCGGGTCTTGCGTGCCTTGATCGCCGTCGAAATCTTCTGGGGGTTCGGCATGGTCGGTTTCGAGACTTTCATGCCGATCCGGTTGTCAGAGCTCGTTGGCGGTGTGGACCGCGCCGGTTCGCTCATGGGTCTGGTCTCGGCGGCAGCATGGGGAATTTCCGCTGCCGGCGCTGTGGCGGTGCCGTTTTTACTCCGGCGTTGGTCGATGGTGCAGGTGTCGGTGACCTTGCTAACTTTTCAGGCAATCACCGTAGTCACGATGGGAATCGTAGCCGGGCCAGTCGGACTCGTGGTGGCGTTCTTTGGCACCTACGCGATCCATACAGCAGCCGGAGCGGTCTACGAGACGCTTCTGCATGAACAGGTTGGGAGCGCTCACCGAGCGACGGTGTTGTCGCTGGCCTCGATGGCGATGCAGCCGGCAGGGTCAATCGCCGTGGTTGTTCTTGGATTGATCGCCACCGGCATCTCGACAGGCTTCGCATTGATCGTTGCGGGTTGCGTTCTCGTGCTGGCAGCCCCGTTGTTTCTGGTCAAGGCGTCCGACAACGAAGGTGAGGCCGACCCGCATGGGGATCGGCCTCACATCGAGTTGTTGAATTAGTAGCGCGGCGGCGGGTTGTTATTGTCACCGCGACGACGGTTGTCGTCTTGGCCGGACAGGATCAGGGTGATCACCAGTCCAAGAGCGCCGACGCCGAGCAAAATGTAGCCGACCATGGTGAGGTCGACCGCGTCGATGCTGTCTTGAACCGCGAACGCCAAAATCGCGCCGAGTGCGATCAGCACGATTGATGTACCAATTCTCATGGTTGAGATCCTCTCATTGATAAATGTGACGCTACCGGCACTGTGGCAGCACGGCAATCTGCAAACAGTCGTGTCGTCTCACGATGTTTGTACGCTGAACACTCGCGCGGGATTGTCTGCATCGACCCTGATCGCCGCCGGAGGTGTTTCGCGAGGGCTGAGTTCGTCGCGTAAAAGATAGGCGATGCCCCAGTCGAGTCCGATGGCGGGCAGATCGAGCGTCACCGCGACAAGCTTTGCGATGCCTGGATCGAGGTCGACCACGACGAGCAGCCGATCTTCTCCGGCGCATCTCGAAAAGCACAGCACGTCGGGATGGTCGGTCGTATGGACGTGCAGCCCGCGCAGTTGCTGCAGCGCAAGATGTCGGTTTCGCAATGCATTGAGCTCGGCAATGAATGGCGCAAGGCTGCCGGGGTCGTCCCAGTTGCGGAACTTCAACTCGTATTTCTCTGAGTCGCGATAGTCCTCAGTGCCGGGCAGGAGTACTTCGTGTTCGAAAAGTTCAAAACCGGCATACACGCCCCAAGAGGGAGAACCCGTGGCAGCCAGAACCGCTCGAGATTTGAATATCGCCGGCGTCCCTGTCTGCAAATAGGACGGCAGGATGTCGGGGGTATTAACAAAGAAGTTCGGTCGCAGGAAATGGCTGGTCGCGTTGGCCAACTCCGCAAGGTATGCGCCCGTCTCGTCCTTGCCGATGCGCCAGGTGAAATAGGTATAGCTCTGCTGAAAACCGACCATCGCCAACGCGTGCAGCATCGCCGGGGTGGTGAAGGCCTCGGCCAAGAATATGACGTCGGGATCGGTCCGTCGAACGTCGGTCAAAATTTTTTCCCACGCGATCAGCGGTTTGGTATGGGGATTGTCGACCCGAAAGATGCGCACGCCATGGGACATCCAATACCGCAGAATCCGTATGAGTTCTGTGCACAACCCGTCGAGATCATTATCAAAATCGAGCGGATAGATGTCCTGATACTTCTTTGGCGGATTCTCGGCGAAGGCGATCGTGCCATCCAACCGGGTGGTGAACCATTCGGGATGGTCAAGCACCCACGGATGGTCGGGAGCGCATTGCAAAGCGAAGTCGAGGGCCACTTCGATGCCCAAAGCCGCTGCTTGGGCGACGAAGGAGGCGAAATCCTCGATAGTGCCCAGTTCGGGGTTGATGGCATCGTGGCCGCCTGCTGTCGAGCCGATCGCCCATGGCGAACCCGGATCGTGAGGTTCGCAGGTCAGCGCGTTGTTGCGGCCCTTACGGTTGATCGTGCCGATCGGGTGGATCGGCGGCAGGTAGATGACATCGAATCCCATATCGGCGATCGCCGGCAGTCGCTTCGCTGCGGTGACGAAGGTGCCGCTCACCGGTGGCGATCCGGGCACGGCGCCTTCAGAGCGCGGAAACATTTCATACCAGGCACCGCACACAGCGCGTCGCCGATCAACGTGCAGTCGGTAGGTCGATGAGCGGCCCACATGTTCGCGCACCGGATCGGCAGTCATGGCTTCGGCACATGACATGCCCGCGGCCAGTCGGGCGGGCACGGGTGCGCTGCCGTCGCGCATGAGTGCCATCTGGTTTGCCGCGCCGATGTCCGCGCGCTCGAGCAAGTCGGCACCCTCGTGCAGCATCAGTTCGGTGTCGACGCCGGCCTCGATCTTGATTGGCGCATCGCGGAGCCACGTCGCGTAGGGGTCATGCCACGACTCGAGGTGGTAGGTCCAAGAACCCACCTCGTCGGCGTGGACCGTCGCGGCCCAGTAGTCGTTGTCAATGTGGCGCATTGCGACCGCATCGAGTGGTCGACCGGACGGATCGGTGAGCACAACCGCGGCTCCGAGCTGGCCGCGGCCTTCGGCGAATATGCGCGCGGAGACGACAAACTCCTCGCCCACGGTCGATTTGATCGGGTATTGGCCGCCTTCAACCAGCGGTTGCACCTCCAAAATTGGTATGCGCTGCATCGGTTTGCATGCTGTCATGCCCGGGTCGCTGTTGCGATAGTGGTGGCGCCTGCTGCGGCGTCCAACTCCAGCACCTGCAAACTCAGAGCCGGCATGCCCAAGATCTGCATACCCAAAAAAGTTAGCGTGTCGTCGGCCCACAGTTGGGGGCTCATCGATTCGCGATGTGAGGTGAACCATCGAACGTCTGCGTCGGTCAGGAAGGTGTCGCGACGCAGGTGGGAAGATTCGCGGCGGGTCAGTGCCAGTGCTGCGATGTGAGCACGCAGGTCCCAACCCTCATCGCTCTGCCACCGAACCCAACTGATGGCGTTGTCCTGACAATAGGCGTTGTTGTTGCCGCGTTGGCTATGGCCGAACTCGTCGCCCATCCGGATCATCGGCACACCCATCGCCAAGAAGACGGTGGCCAACAAATTGCGTGCCCGATCGAGTCGCCGGCCATTGATCACCGGATCATCGGTGGGTCCTTCGTGCCCGCAATTGCCGGACCGGTTGTCGCCATGGCCGTCGGCGCCGTTTTCGCCGTTGGCCGCATTGTGTGCGTGGTTGTAAGAGACGAGATCGCGCAATGTGAAGCCGTCATGGGCGGTCACATGGTTGATCGATGTGGTGGGACTCTGTCCACCAAAAATGTCTGAGGAGCCGGCAAGTCTGGTTGCCAGGTCGCGAACGCCACGGCCCGATCCGCGCCAAAAGTCGCGGACGTCGTCGCGGAAATGATCGTTGAGCTGGCGAAACGGCGGACCAAAACCGCCCAGGCAATAACCGTCGGCCGTCGCATCCCACGGCTCGGCGATCAGCTTGAGCGCGCCCAACTGCTCGTCGTGTGCAATTGCTTCGAGAACAGAACCTGCATAGCGCGGATTGCCCCCCGCGTCGCGAATCATCGCACTGGCCAGGTCGAAGCGGAACCCGTCGACTCCGAGGTCGTCCGACCAATAACGAAGTGAGGATAAAATCAGATCGCGAGCCGGCCCCGAGTCGCCGCGAAGGGTGTTGCCGCAACCGCTGACGTTGGAATATTTACCGTCGTTGAATGCGTAGTAGCCGGTTTCGTCGAGGGTACGCAAATGGAGGTCCGGTCCGCCCGGACCACCCTCGCCAGTGTGGTTGTAGACGACATCAACAATGACCTCGAGCCCTGCCGTATGAAGATCTGCCACCATGGCGGCGAATTCCTCCACCTGCTGGCCGGGCTCACAACCATAAGCCGCATGCGGGGCAAAATAGCCGATCGGGTTGTAACCCCAATAATTGGTCAATCCGCGATCGGACAATGACGGTTCGGTGATGAATTGCTGGACCGGCATCAACTCAAGGCTCGTGACGCCAAGTGACAACAGGTGGTCGATCACCGAAGGATGACTGACGCCGCGGTAGGTTCCGCGCCAGGGTGGCGGCACGTCGGGATTGAGCATCGTCAAGCCACGCACGTGGGCCTCATAGACGACGGTGTCGCACCACGGAATCGACGGTTTTGCCGTGATGACGGGGGAGTTTTCGACCACGTGTCCGGCCGGCCCGTTCCTACCCATCTCGATTCGTCGCGCGTAGGGGTCAAGGATCTGGCGTCCGTCAACGATGAAGGCATATTCGCCGCGTTGCACGGGCCCGGCGCCACGCCATACGCCTGAACCGTCGGAGCGCAACGCAATTGAGAGGCCATCGATATAGGAGAAGGTGACCGAGCGTGCTTGTGGCGCCCAGATCGAGGCATGGGCGACTTCGCCGTCGACACGCACCCCGAAGCTGGATCCGAACACGGTGCCCATCCTGCCCGACGCCGCGCAGTTGGTCACCGGCCGGAGTTGCTGCGAGGATGGTTTCCTTAGATCGCGCGTCCGGGGTGGACCGGTGCGGCCCCGAACTTTGGAGGACTCCATGGCAGAATTCGTAAGGCTCGACGTCGACGGCGGTGTCGGCACGATCCGGCTCGATCGACCGAAGATGAACGCCCTCGACTTTCAGTTGCACAGCGAGTTGGCTGAGCTCAGCGCGGAGGCCTCCGAACGCGACGATATTGCCGCAGTAGTCTTTTACGGCGGCGAACGAGTCTTCGCAGCGGGAGCGGACATCAAAGAGATGGCCGATTTGACCGTGCAGCAAATGATGTCCCGCTCGAAAGCGCTCCAAGGGTTCACGCGGGCGGTCGCCGATATCGCCAAGCCGACTGTTTCGGCAATCACCGGTTTCGCGCTGGGTGGCGGTTGCGAGCTTGCCCTTGCCACTGACATGCGCTTTATGGCCGACAACGCCAAGCTGGGACAGCCCGAGATTTTGTTGGGCATCATTCCTGGCGCCGGCGGAACCCAACGATTGTCACGTCTTGTCGGGCCGGCGAAGGCAAAAGACATCATGTATTCAGGCCGGTTTGTCGACGCAGCCGAGGCGCTGACCATCGGTCTCGCCGACCGCGTCCTGCCCGCTGACCAGGTTTATAGCGCTGCGGTTGAATGGGCTGGCCAATTCGTCGGAGCAGCCTCGTTGGCGTTGCGCGCCATCAAAGAGTCGGTTGACCGCGGGCTCGAGGTTGATCTACAGACCGGACTCGAGATCGAACGCGTGCAATTCGCTTCTCTCTTTGCCACCGAGGACCAGAAGACCGGGATGGCCTCTTTCATCGCAAACGGCCCCGGCAAGGCCTCCTTTGAGGGGCAGTAAGCCGGTGGATGCAACACGGACGTCCTTTGCGAGCGCCGAGGACGTCGAAGCGGCTTGGCTCGACATCAAGCTGGCTCAAGTGCTCTACCACGATTGGGAGGCCCAAACTTACGACGAAAAATGGGCCATCTCTTTTGATGAGCGAGGCGTGGAATATGTGCGAGAGCGTTTCGTCGCTGCCGCCGGAGATGGCGGCTGGCCCTATGCCAAGAGCCTTGAGATCGGTGCCGGTACCGGCCTCTTTTCGCTCAACCTGAAGCTCGCCGGGATCATCGACGCGGTCACTGTCAGCGACATCTCACCCGGCATGGTTGGGGTGGCGCAAAGAAATGCCGCGAATCTGGGATTCACGATCGCTGGCGAGACCGCCGATGCCGAACAGTTGCCGTTCGCCGACAACAGTTTCGACCTCGTGGTTGGGCATGCTGTCATTCACCACATACCCGATGTGGAACGTGCATTCACCGAAATGCTCCGGGTGCTTAAACCGGGCGGCCGCGTGGTGATTTGCGGTGAACCCACGACATACGGCGATGCGATCGCGCGTAATCTTTCGAGGGCGACGTGGTGGCTCACCACCCACGTCACCGCCTTGCCCCGATTGCGCGACTCGTGGGCGCGCAGCCCCGAAGAGCTCGACGAATCCTCGCGCGCAGCCGCTCTTGAGGCCGTCGTCGACCTGCACACCTTCGACCCGAAGGCGCTGGCCGATGTTGTCCGACGCGCCGGCGGAACCGATGTGGTGACTACGACCGAAGAACTCACCGCGGCGTGGGTGGGCTGGCCGATCCGGACCTTCCAATACGCGGTCCGCCCCGAACAGCTCGGCGTTCGTTGGCACGTTTTTGCCATGCGGACGTGGCAACGGCTGTGCGTGCTCGATCGCACGCTGGGCGCGGTCGTCCCCGATTGGCTCTACTACAACGTCTCGGTCACCGCGACGAAGCCGTGAGCCGCAGACAGAAAGATCCACGCCAGGCACGGTTCGTGACCTGGCAGTCGTTCAGCTGGATCATTGCGAATCGGGCGTGGACTCCCTACTATCTGAAACGATATGTCCGATTCGCTCTCTTCAGGTTGCGGCATCGTGACGTCGTCACCGAAGGGTTTGTCTTCTTGGGCAAGCACATCGACATTGAGGTCGCGTCAGGATATTCCCAACTCGTTCTCGGCAGATGGACCCATATTGGCAATGGCAACAAGCTGCGTGTCCACAACGGGAGTCTTCGCATCGGTGACAAGACGGTGCTGGGCAGCGACAACATCATCAATGTGCACCTTGACATCGAAATCGGCGCCGCGACGCTGATCTCGGACTGGGTCTATATTTGTGACTTCGATCATTCGGTGCGCGAGCTTGACCGACCGATCAAGGACCAAGGGTTGCTGTGCACCCCGGTCCGTATCGGCGCCGGTTGCTGGGTGGGCACGAAGGTGACGGTGCTGCGCGGATCGATCGTGGGTGACGGTTCGGTGCTCGCCGCACATGCGGTGGTACGCGGCAATGTGCGGCCGTTGTCGGTCGTCGGTGGTGTTCCGGCGCGCGTGCTAAAGCGCCGCGATGACCTCTATCGCGACCCAACTGAGGTGGAACGGCGACGATATTTAGCATCGACCGCCGAAAAGAAGCACAATGCTGCGCAAAAGCGCCACAATGAGGCAACTCAATAATGAATTGCCGTGTTCAATGGCAGCGTTCAATGGCGATGAGTTGCACAACTCTTCAGGCCACGAAAGGTCGTCATGTCTCCTCCGCTTGACCCGCCAGACGATGCGGTTGCATCCAATGAGGCGTCGGCGCCCGAATCGGGTCGGACTGAACCTGCCAAACCTGCCAAACCTGCCAAACCGGTCAGGGTGCCAAAACCGCCCCGCCAGCGGAGTGCTCACCACGATCGTAGGTGGCAAATCACGGCCGCTGTTGTTGGCGTCGTTGGCCTGCTGTGTTCGGTGATTCTGGCCGGAGGCACGCTGCTCATCGCACTGGGCGCAGACCATGATAGCGGCATCGTCGGGGTCATTGCCGACGTCTGCGATGTGCTGGCCGGTCCGCTAAAGGGTCTGTTCACCTTCAGCGGCAGCAACGCCTACCTCAAAACTGCATTAGTGACATGGGGTTTGGGTTCGATGATCTATCTGCTGGTCGGCCGTCTGCTGCAATCGCTGTTGTTGCGCCAGGTTCGTGACCATTGAGTCATGACTGTGCAGCGGTGATGATCAGGTCGAGGCTCGCATCGATGTGGTCAGTGCTGAAGCAGAAGTCGCTCGTGGCTACACCGTCGACCATATGGCGGGTCGCTTCGGACCACAGATGATGCTCGGAGTTGATCTGAGCATCGACGACCGATCCGTGTGTGGCTTCCCACGTCGACAAACGAGGACCGTGCTGAAGTCCGGTCATCTCGGTGACAACCCCATGGTTGGCAACGACGTCGTGGAGTTGCGCCGCATCAAGTTCGTGCGGATGATAAATGTTGCCCGGCGGGAACGTCAGCGTGTTGGGCGTGCTCACCACGAGCGTGCCGTCACCTCTGAGCACGCGCATGCACTCCGCGACGAATGCGTTCTGGTCCCAAAGATGTTCGATCGTCTGCAGGCTGACGACCACATCAAAGCTTTCGTCGTCGAAGGGCAACGCAACAAGGTTGGCCCGCACCACCGGCAGTCGCGGATACGCCATACGGACGTGGCCGGCGGCGTAATCGTCGTAGTCGAGCGCGATCAGCTGCCCGGACGTTTTGGAGAGCAGATTGGCTCCATACCCGTCGCCACAACCAGCTTCGAGAACCCGCCGACCCCGAACAAGGTCGGCAAGCCGCTCATAGACAACCTCGTGGCGGCGGAACCAATAGTTCTCGTGCCAGACGCCCGGTACGGTCCGTTCTCCGGTGATCTGCATTTGAGGCATTGTCGAGGACACGGAAATCATTTTAGTCCCGGCCGTTTCTCCAGTCCGAGGCCGATGTGAGTCATCGCATAGTTCTCAAGTGTCGCGCGCGCCTTGGCGCGTCGGTAGAGTCGAGCGGGCAGGGGTGAACCCGCTGCTGTTTTGCTGCGGCACCAGCAGGTGCCGTGCTCCGTCTAACACAGGAGGGGCCCAAGGGCCATGAATATCGTCGTCTGTGTGAAATACGTGCCTGATGCTACGGCTGACCGCACCTTTAATTCTTCCGATAACACCGTTGACCGCGTTGGCGTTGATGGTTTGCTCTCTGAACTCGATGAATACGCGGTGGAGCAAGCTTTACAAATCGTCGAAGCAGGCGACGGTGAAGTCACCGTCGTCACCGTCGGCCCCGATCAGGCATCCGATGCGGTCCGCAAGTCTTTGCAGATGGGCGCCGATAAGGGCGTGCACGTCGTCGATGACGCCATCCATGGCTCCGATGCCGCTGCTACGTCACTGCTGCTTGCCGAAGCAATCAAAAAGCTCGACTACGATCTCGTCGTGTTCGGTATGGCCTCCACCGACGGCGGTATGGGCATCATCGCAACCATGGTCGCCGAGCGCCTCGGTCTGCCCGCGGTGACCTACGGCTCCGAAGTCACCGTTGAAGGCACTGCGGTCAAAATTCGCCGTGATGGC
>JBBSRT010000003.1:0-34779 GCA_038242765.1 Propionibacteriales bacterium | reverse complement strand
GTGCGCTGTGAATTGGCACTTATATTTTCCAGGGATCGTTTAAGAGATGACCTTGGATTCTCTACCCGCTTCTCCTGCATCGAACGATCAAAGTCGAAACCGTTCAGCCCCTTGCGAGGTTTTGCCCTCTTGAGTTATCAAGTGCCGCCTCGCGGCGGCACTGCCATACTACCCCTTACAACCGGCGGGCGTGAAGGTTTGTTCCCTCACCGCGGACTCATGCACTTCGGTCAAAATCAACGTTGCCGTCGTATTCGATGTCTGCAGCCGGTGTGGGATCGCTGTCGTCGGCCCGAACGACGACGACGGTGCTCTTGGCAAAACGTGTCAGCTTTTCGCTGACCGATCCCAAGCTCAGGCCCAGGAATCCGCCCCTGCCGCGTGCACCAACCACAAGAATGTCTGCCCGCTCGGATGCCTCGAGCAAAAGTTTGGCCGCAGACCCATGCACTGCTTGACAAGAAAGGGCGGCGTCTGCAAATTTGGCACGAACCGGCGCGATGTCGGCCTCCAGGGCTTCGAGGGTCGCGGCTGCGAAGTCGGCCAACGGCGGCACATAGCCTGACTCCCAGGTCTTTGGACGCGGCGCTGTGGTTATGACCCACACCCGGACGACGGTCACGTGATGGCCGAACGCGTCAGCATATTCCAGAGCCCACGACAGCGCCTTGTTCGCAAACCGAGAACCATCGTGTCCCACGAGGACTCCGCCACTGAGGTCAACATCCTTTGCGACATTCATATCGCCGAGCATATCGTCGCACCCGACGACCGCGAACCTACAGGTGGAAAAGGCCCGCCGCGTTGTTCCACAAAACGTCGCGCATCCAGTCGTCGCCTAGATTGAGTTGTTGGAGCACTTCGATCTGGTGCGCGTAGTGATAGGGAATGTTGGGAAAATCGGTGCCGAGCAAAATTTTGGGCTGCAGGTCCAGCACCTGGGGCATAAGGTGCGTCGGAAATGGTGCGTCAAAGAAGTCCACGAACGCCATCGTGGTGTCAAGGCGCACATTGGCATACTTTTGGGCCAACCCGAAAAACTCCTCAAACTCCGGTGCTCCCAGGTGCGCGATGATGAGACTCAGATTGGGATGGCGCTGCAGCACCACAGCGACACCGTCGGGTCCGGTATGGGCGCCAGGGGCCGGCCCCGAGCCGGCATGGAGCACGACCGGTGTCAAGCTGTCGGCCAGCGGCCCCCATACGGGATCCAACAGCGGATCATCGGCTGCGAAGTTGCCGACCTGAAGGTGCGCCTTAAAAATTTGGACACCTTGACCTATGAGGTCGGGCACATAGGTTGCGGCTTCGGGTTCGGGATAAAAGGTGCCTGACCACAGCGCCTCCGGTGTGGCAGCCGAAAAATCACGGGTCCAGTCATTCATGTAGGTAGCAATACCGGGTTTGTGCGCGTAGGACAGCGCAGAAAAATGTTTGACATCCATCGCACGCAGACGGGCGACCCGCTCATCGTCGCTGAGCCGATAGGTGATCGGCCATGGCCGTCCAAGGAGAGGGCCGGCAGCGTCGAAGTAAGCCCACACTTTCTTGAGTATTGGCTCGGGCATGAAATGCACGTGCACGTCGAAGATGCCTGGGAGGCCAAGGCTGCGGGCAACCGCGGGCACCTGCTCGTCGTGCAACGAAACCATCTAGCGGTCCATGCCCTTGGCGCGGCGACCGATCTCGCGTTGGACCTCTCGGGTGGCTTGCTTCTCGGCCAGCGTGTGGCGCTTGTCGTAGGTCTTCTTACCCTTGGCCAAAGCGATTTCGACCTTCGCCCGCCCGTCCTTGAAATACAGTGACAACGGCACGATCGTCAGTCCGCGCTGGGTCACCCGGTGTTCAATCTTCTCGATCTCTGTCCGGTTGAGCAGCAGTTTGCGTTTACGTCGAGTCGCATGATTGGTCCACGTGCCCTGCGTGTACTGCGGAATGTGCACATTGAGTAACCAGATTTCGCCGTCGTCGATGTCAGCGAAACCGTCGACCAGCGACGCACGACCCGCCCGCAGCGACTTCACCTCGGTGCCGGTGAGGACTAGACCGGCCTCATAGGTGTCTTCGATGGTGTAGTCGTGGCGCGCCTTACGGTTTTGTGCGATCAGCTTGTGGCCGGTTTCCTTGGACATGGGCCCATTCTCGCACCACTGCCTCCGACAGCTTCAGAGCCAGTTCATCGGATTGGTCGTGCTGCCGTTGACCAGCACCATGAAGTGCATGTGGCAGCCGGTCGAATAACCGGTGCTGCCCACATAGCCGATCGTCTGGCCACGCGAGACGCGCTGGCCCTGCCCAACGATGTAGCGCGTGGCGTGGTTGTAGGCGGTGACGACATTGACTCCGCGCATCCACCCGTGGTTGATGATCAGCCGGTTGCCATAGCCGGCGTTGAAGTAGCGCGAGATCACCGTGCCGCTCGCGGCGGCATGGATTGGCGTGCCGCAGCCGACACCGAAGTCGGTGCCGTCGTGAAGCTTGTAGACACCGGTGACCGGATGGGTTCGCATACCGAACGGCGAAGTCGTCGGCCCGTTGACCGGTCGTGACAAGGTGCCGCCACCGCCACCGCTTGAGTTTCCGCCACCGCTTGAGGTTCCGCCGCCGCCACCGCCGCCGCCGCTGTTGGCGGACTTGCCTTGCGCCTTGCGCCGAGCTGCTTTGGCTGCTTCGGCTGCAGCGATGGCACGCAGTTGCGAGGAGAGTCGATCCTTGTCCCGCTCGAGTTCGCGAAGCTTAGCTGCGTCGCCGGCCAGGATCTTATTCGCCGACTTCTTAGCCGAAGACCGCTTGCCGACAAGCTCGCCGACCTGTGCGGTCTGCTCCTGCGCCGCTTCTTCAAGGACTCTCTTCTGCTCCAGGTTTGCTGCGGCTTCCTTACGCTTGAGCGCAACCTTGTCGCGGAGTTGGCGTACCTTGTCACGCTTGAGCTGGAGCATCACCTTCGCGGCGGCGAGATGTTCCATGGTGGCCAGCTGCGCATCGCCGACCGAAGAGTTCAGGCTCATCCGCTCACTGAAAGCGCTCGGGCTGGTCCCACGGAGAAGGTCGCCGAAAGCGCGCAGCCCACGATCGCCCTCCTGGAGTGATTCGAGCGTGAATTGCTTGACCTGCACTTCGGAGGCGGCAAGTGATTTTTCGCCGGCCTTGAGCTCTGCCAAGGCCTTCTTGAGCGCTGCCTGGCTGGCTTGAAGTTGACGCTGCATCTGAGCGTCCCGGACCGCCGCGGCGGCAAGTTGTCCGCGAGTCTCACCCAAATGGGTTTGCGCAGAGTTGAGGCGCCCCTGCGCCTTCTTCAACGCGTCCACGGCACCGGCATATTGTTTGCTCGACTGGTCATAACTCTTTTGCGCGTTGCCGATGTCTCCTGAAACGCCGCGACGCTGCTTTTCGAGGTCGGATTTAGAGTCCGCTGTGGCTGGGCTCACCAGAGCTGTGACCAGTGCGCAGCTGATGACCACAGCCAACATGGTTTTGCGCACAGAGGGGTTACCGGTTAAATGCATGACCTCGACCTAGGGGAAGTTCTCGTACGAGATTGTCGATCCGATTCAGTTGTGTAACTCACGGTGCAGATGGTGCGCAATGTAAGTCACTCAAGGCACCCTAACCGACGATTGCTACACGTCAAGGTATTTACGGGTCATTACGAGCGTCGGAATCAACGCAAGTACGAGCGCCAAGATGGTCGTGTAGCCCATCACCGCGATCGCATCCTGCCATCGAACCCACGTCGTGATCTGTCCCAATGTGTCGCGTAGATAGCCGTAGACGACGAAATACATGAACGCCGCAAGCCCGCCGGCGGCAACGATCGCCGAAATCACCGCTGCCATCATCGATTCGAGGATGAACGGCAATTGGATGTGCCAACTTGACGCACCGACGAGTCTCATGATGCCGATTTCGCGTCGCCGTGCATAAGCGGTCATCCGGATCGTGTTCGAAACCTGGAGGATCGCGGCGACGATCAACAACAGGGAGGTACCCAGTGCGGCCCACCGCATCTTATCGAGCATCTCAAACAGCGGACCCAGCAATTTGCGCAGACTGTTGACGTTGCCGACCCCGTCCATACCCGAGACCTGACTGACCACACCATCGAACTGGCGCGGATTTTGCAGCGTCACAAAATATGATTCCGGGAAGGCCTCCGGGCCGAGCGTGGCCAACTGTTTGCGACCGGTGTCGGTCTGGCCCAGAAGGGCACGTGCCTGCTCGTAGTTGTCGGCCGGTGTACGGGTCTCGAAGTCCTTAACCTCGGGGTTCTCACTCAATGCCGCCTTGACGGCCAGCTTTTGCTCGTTGGTGGCGACACCGCCCAGGCAATTGGGTCCGGGCGAGTTTTTGGTGCACAAGTTGATCTGCAGTTGGAGACGGTCACCAAAATAGCGTTCGGTGCGGTCAGCCTGGCTTTGGATAAGCAAGCCCAGCGACGCAAGCAGTAGCGAAACGCTCATGGTGACGACCAGCGAGATCGTCATCGACTTGTTGCGCCGCAAACCGGCGCCAAGTTCGGCCAGCGTATGGCGAAAAGACATGGAGTTCCTTAGCTCTGATAACCGTAGATGCCGCGCGCTTCGTCGCGGACGATCTTGCCGTCGACGAGTTCGATCACGCGTTTACGCATTTGATCGACCATCGTGGAGTCGTGCGTGGCCATGATCACCGTCGTGTCGGTGCGGTTGATGCGGTCGAGAAGTTTCATGATGCCCACACTTGTGGTGGGGTCGAGGTTGCCGGTGGGCTCGTCAGCGATCAAGATCATTGGCCGGTTCACAAAGGCCCGAGCGATGGCCACCCGCTGTTGTTCGCCGCCGGAGAGTTCGTCGGGCATGCGATGGCCTTTGCCCTCCAGATTGACCATTTCGAGGGTTTCGGGAACAAGCCGGTCGATCTCTGCGCGCGACTTGCCGATCACCTGCAGTGCGAAGGCCACATTTTGGGTGACGGTCTTGTCGGGCAGCAATCGAAAATCCTGAAACACGGTGCCAACCTGGCGGCGCAGTTTAGGCACCTTCCAACTCGACAACTTGTTGATTTCCTTGCCGGCCACATACACCCGGCCCTGCGTCGGTGTGGTCTCTTTGAGCACGAGTCGCAAGAACGTCGATTTGCCTGATCCGGATGCTCCGACCAAGAAGACGAACTCTCCTTTTTGGATCTCCAGATCCAGCGAATCCAAGGCTGGGCGCTTTTGGCCAGGGTAGGTCTTGGTGACCTTGTCGAAACGAATCACTGATCGAGTGTATGCGCCACCGGTGTGCGTTCAGCGCCTGCCACGCTTGCGGCGCCGGACGGACGTGTTGATTGGCTCACACCGCGTGATTGCGCCGCCAGCGAATGCCCGCCTCGATGAAGTCGTCAATTTCGCCATCGAGGACCGCCTGGGTGTTGCCGGTTTCGTACTCGGTGCGCAGGTCTTTGACCATTTGGTAGGGGTTCAAAACATAGTTACGCATCTGGTCGCCCCATGATGCCTGCACGTCGCCGCGCATCTCGTCGAGAGTGGCGCGTTCCTCGGCCTTCTTCAACGCCAAGAGCTTGGCTTTGAGGATGACCATGGCGCTCGCCTTATTTTGGAGCTGGCTCTTTTCATTTTGACAGCTCACGACGGTTCCGGTGGGTATGTGGGTCAGTCGTACCGCGGAGTCGGTGGTGTTGACACTTTGACCGCCAGGCCCCGAAGAACGGTAGACGTCGACACGCACTTCGTCCTCGGGCAGCTCGATCTCGTCGGTTTGTTCGAGCACCGGTACGACTTCGATCGCCGCGAAGGACGTCTGCCGCCGCCCCTGGTTGTCGAACGGTGAGATGCGCACGAGGCGGTGGGTGCCCGCTTCGACCGACAGGGTGCCGTAAGCGTAGGGCGCCTTGATGGCGAAGGTGGCCGATTTAATGCCGGCCTCTTCAGCGTATGAGGTGTCATAGACCTCGATGGAGTAGTGATGGCGCTCGGCCCATCGGGTGTACATCCGCATCAGCATTTCGGCGAAGTCGGCTGCATCGACACCGCCGGCGCCCGATCTGATGGAGATCAGGGCGTCGCGCTCGTCGTATTCACCTGACAGAAGGGTACGGATTTCAAGCGCGTCGATGGTCTTGTGGATGCGCTTGAGATCGGCCTCTGCCTCGACGAGGCTGTCCGCGTCGTCTTCTTCCTGGCCGAGCTGAACGAGCACTTCGAGGTCTTCGATGCGTTGACGAAGATTAGTGGTGCGTTCGAGCTCGGATTGCAGCAGTGACAGCCGGCCGGTGACGCGTTGGGCATTTTCTTGGTCGTCCCACAAATGGGGTGCGCCGACCTGCTGCTGGAGGTCGGCAATCTCGGCCCGCATCGAGTCGAGGTCGAGCACCTTTTCGATCGAGGTCAGCGTCGCCTTGATCGAGTCAAGCTCTTCGGGAAAGTCGGTTGCAGCCACATGGTGAGGTTAGTCGGGTTGCGGCACCCGACACCAATTGGGCTGCCAGGATCGTCCGTCCGAACCGTCATTGATGAACCCTCAACACCGCTGACGCGTGGGCGGTGACCAGAGCATCATCCATCCAACCCGGCGGCACGAGCGGCAAACGTAGGCGTCGAACCAGCTGAACGTTGACCTGCCGCTGCTGCAAGTCGACCTGCCATCGAACGCCCGTCGCGCGGCGCAAATAGGTGCCGACCGCCGCCGATGCATTGCGCGAGCTCAACGGAAGGTCGCCTGATTTGACTCCGTTGCGGTAGACGGAGTCCTCCGCGACCGTCTGGGCTGCCATCAGCGCCGCACCGTCGGCGGCATTGCTCAACTGCTGGTGTTGCAGGTAGGCGGCCGAAGCATTGATCACCACGACTGCCAAAAGTCCGATAACAACAAAGAAACCAACGATCATTACCGCCATCTGTCCGCTTTCGGTACGCCGGCTCATTGGCGCGCCATCCGATAACGCGAATAGGGCTCAACGTGCGTGCTGTCTACGGTGATCGCTGCGATCTGGTCACCCAGAAAGGTGGGTGTCAACGGCAGTTTTTGAGTGACGCGGACTACGACTCTGACCGATGAGCCCGGGGTCAGGCACAGCGACTGGCTTGGCGTGCACACAATCGAGACTGCGCCGGCGCGCACATTCTGGTCTTCGAGTGCGAGCGAAGCGGCCTCTTCGGCGCGGTGGCGTGCAGAAGCCTCATCGGGAGCCAGTAGGAACGCACGGGCAGCAGATTTGCTGGCCGCAGATACGCCATATGCGGCACGCTGCAGATCGAATACCGCGATCAGTATGTAGACCATCGGCACCAGAAGCACAATTGCCAGCCATACGAATTCGATCAGTGCGGTGCCGTGGTCACTGTGGGCGCGTGTGTTCATCGGGCGACCTCTTTTGTCGCGTGGCCCCGCACGACCAACTCGAAACCCGGGCCGCCCAACCCCAGAGCCGGGACCGAGGTGTGCGCGCTGACGATGACCTGTTGCCGCCCGCTGCGGACAACACCGACGGCAGTGACGTTGCCGGCATAGCGGTCGGCAATCGAGGTGCGGATCAACTGGCGGGTCCGACGTGCACCATCGGTTGGCGTGGCATCAGCTGCTGCACCGTAGCGGGCGCCCTCGGAGGCTGCGGCGACCATGGTGTTGCGGACATGGAGGACCAGACCGACCTGAATGATGCCGAGCACGAGCGGGATCAAGAGCACCATGACGAGGACGAAATCGACAACGGCCGAACCGTGATCGTTGGTTTCGTGACTCATCCGCCGACGGAAGACAACGCCTGCGACAACATGCTGCGCAACTGTGGGCCTGCCACGGCGGTGAGCATGGCTACGAGTCCGGCGGTCATGACGGTGATCATCACCCATCCGGGCACATCACCCCGGTCGCCGCGGTTCAGATATCGGTTGCTGATGCTCCTCATGATTGTCCTTTCATAGCTGACTCAGAATCCTGACGTGAGATGAAGACCGATAAATCCGGGGAAGAAAGCAAAAAGCACGGTGATCGGCAAGATCAAGAAAACGACGGGAATCATCATCGCCACTTCCTTGCGGCCGCCGGTTTCGATGAGTTCACGTCTGGTTGCCTCCCGAACGTCGGCGGCCTGCGCGTGAAGCACATCGACCAGCGGTGTGCCGCGCTCGACGGCGATCGCCAACCCTTCGGCGAATCGCGCTATCGTCGCAACACCCGTGCGCGCCGCAAGTTGGTCGAAAGCCCGGACCAGAGGTGTGCCAGTGCGAATAGCGGAAAGGACCCGGCCCAGTTCGGCGGCTAGGTCGCCGTGGCAGACCCGAATGACCCGTTCGAGGCTCGCAGCGGGGCCTTCGCCCGCGGCGACTGCAAGGGCCAACAGGTCAGCGACCGTGGGGAACTCCTCGGACAGGCGCTCCTCGTAATGCTTGACCTCGCTGCTGAGCTTTTGGTCGCGTGCGAGGACTCCGCCGAGGAAACCGGCGCAACACATGATGAGCAAAGCCATGACGCTGGTCGAACGGGTCGCGTAGACCAACGATGACACGACAGCTGCCAGTGCGAATCCACTCAGCCCCCACATCACCTGTTGCATACGGAATTGATCGACGGTTAGCTCCGATCCGCGTCGATTGAGCCTTCGACGGACGCTCGTCGATCCGCCGCCGGTCTGGTCAACCATCGTCGCGGCTCGCCGAAGCACCGCACCGGTCAACCACGGTCCCGCCATGCCGGAATCTGTAAGCGGTATGACGTCGCGCAAATATGGGTCGATGCGGTCTGCCGGCGATGGGGTTCGCCCGCCTATCCAGCCGGTCAGGCCCAGCATTATTCCGATTCCGGCAATGAGCCCAAGAACAGCCCCTGTCATGCCAGGATCCGCCTCTCGACCGGAAGGCGCCCAATCCACATCATGAGGCGGTATGCACAAATACAGGTGACAGCGCCTATGCCGAGAACCAACAAACCCGCGCCAGAGGAGAACCTGCCTATGACATCCCTGTCGAAACTCATCAACAGTAATACGAGCCACGGCGCAGCGACTGCAATGCGGGCGCCGTTGACGGTCCACGATTGACGGGACTCAAGTTCACCCCGGGTGCGCAGGTCGTCGCGCAGAAAGCCAGAGAGGGTGCGCAACATTCGCCCCAGGTCGCCGCCTCCGACCTCACGGGCAATACGCAAAGCTTCGACAACCCGGTCGCCGACGGGATCAGCCAATCGGTCTTTGAGCAAATCAAGCGCCTCATGGAATCGACCACTTGTTTGATAATCGCGACCAAAGGCGGCAAAAGGCGGACGCAACGGTTCGGGCCCTCTTTCGCCGAGCTGCTGTAGGGCTTCAGGTAGCGACAAACCGGCTCGGACCGCCGAAGCCAGATTGTCGACGGCATCTGGCCAAAGCTCGGCGAATTCGCGTTGGCGCCGCTGAGCCTTGCCTTTGATAACGACAGCGGGGCCCCCGGCAGTAAGAATGCCAAAGACACCGGCCACGATAAGCGAACCCGAAATGACGACCATGGCCACGAATGTCGCCAGCAGTGCCGCGAGGCTCATCGCAACAAGCGACTTGGCCGAAACGGCCTCCAACCCCCAACGACGCCGCCAATCCGATCGTCGTGGCTTTCGGTTTGCAGCAGGCATCACCGCTGACCACCACATGAGCAGCAGCCCGAACCCAAAGCCAAAACCAATCACGGCTCCCATGGCGCACCCATGAGATCATCGAGATCAATTCCCACCTGTTCGAATCGATCACGTCGGGCCGGCATGCCCGAACCCCGAACCAGTTGGCCACCGCGGCAGCAGAAAATCACTTCGCTCTCGATGATGTCGTTTTCGACTCGCCCGGTGACTGCCACTATCTCCTGGACGGCTCGATGTCCTGATGCGTCTATGCCGGTATGGACGACCAGATCGACCGAGGACCCGACCGTGGGTACGACGAACCGGGAACCGATATTTTCGCCAGCCAGTAGCGGCAAAGTGCACAATTTGACCAAGGCTTGTCGAGCGGAGTTGGCGTGGATGCTTGCCATGCCCGGAAGCCCCGCATTGAGCGCCAGCAGCAGGTCTAGGCATTCTTCGGCGCGAACCTCTCCCACGATGATCCTCGACGGCCTCATCCGCATTGCTTCCTTGACTAACGAACGCAGTGGAATCTCGCCGTTGCCTTCGAGCCCGGCCTGCCGGGTCTGCATAGCGACCCAGTCGGGATGGCCGCATTGCAGCTCGAATACCTCTTCACACGACACCAAACGTTGACCACCGGGGATGGCGGCGGCCAAACAGTTGAGTAACGTCGTCTTTCCCGCCTGCGTGCCTCCCGAAACGATGATGTTGAGCCCGGCGACCACGGCCGCGTTGAGGAAGTCCGCCGCCGGTTGGGTCAACGACCCCAAGACAACCAAATCGTCCAGCGAATGCGCCTTGGCAACGAACTTGCGGATGTTGACAGCCGTGAAGTTGCGGCTGATGCCGTCAAGGACAACATGCAGCCGGTGCCCGCCGGGCAACATGGCATCGACGAAAGGATTGCTCACATCAAGTCGCCGACCGCTGGAGCCCAGCATCCGTTCAACGAGCTCGCGCACCTGCTCGACGCTCAGGATCGAAGGCGTGAGTTCGTGTTTGCCGTCACGAGCCACAAAAATGCGCGATGGCTCGTTGATCCAGATCTCTTCAACGTCGGGGTCGTCGAAATATTGCTGAAGCAAACCGAAACCGGCAACATCGGCAACCAGGCGACTCACCAGCATGTCAGGATCATCGAGTGCCTGCACCGCACCGGTTAGGCTTCGGCCCTCGTGGTCTTGGATGACGCGTACGGCGATCGACTCGACGGCGGCCGCATTGGATTTGGGATCAATGTGCTGCAAACGGACTTCATGACGTACGCGATCGGCCAGTGAGTCCACCAACGGCGATGCATCGGTCGTCATACGTACTTCCTGTCCCCCGACATAACAACTTCCTCGATGATTGCTCAATTTCGTTACGATTCATAGAGTCCGGGACCAATCTGTGGATAAACCAAAGACACGGTGCGATACGTGGGTAGCCTGCGCGATACGTCAGCAGCAGGCCGTCTTCTGCCAAGACGTCGACACATCCGCAACTGCTTCGCGCGGCTGCGCGGCTCGCTAAACCGTGTCCGAAAGTTCAACCCCGAACGCGGCGCCAAGGGCGAACTCTCGATGAGCATGCTTGGCGACTACGAGCCTGCCATGGAGCTAGGTGACCTCTTCCAGCAACACTCACGTCGTGCTGATCCAAGAGTGACGGTGGAAGATTGTCGACGGCATCTGGCCAGAGCCCGGTGAATCCACGTCCAGACCGCAGATCTTTAGACGACACGCCTTAGCGCGGTGAGACTGATCACTTTTGTTCAGGCGATGGAACAACAAGCACTGGGCAGCGAGACAAATGCAGCAATCTCAAGGTTACGCCGCCAACGAGCACTTGTGCCAAGGCAGAATAACCTCGAGTACCGACGACAATGAGATCGGCATTCTCCTTATCGGCCTCATCGGCGATCACGTGGGCCGGCCCACTCAATACGGTCTGACGCACGGCCAACTCAGCTTGGACTCCTTCAGAATTCAATGCGCGCACATGCTGATCGAGTATGGCGCGCCTCTCATCCTCGTCGAGATACAGTGGCTGGCCACCCCCTCTACCGGCAGTGATCTCGATGACATGGACAACGATTATCCGTGCCTCTTCGCGCAGAGCCATGGACCGCGCCACCGCAAGAGCAGGATCGGCGTTGGGTGACCCGCCGTGTCCAACAACGATGGTCTTGAACATTGTGGGCTCCTCACCGAATGCATGCCGATGCCTTCATGCCGAGCCACGAATGCGGCCTCGGCCACGTAGATTAACCGGATTATACCACGGTTTTAATTAGACGGTCGACGCTGTGGGAGTTGCCTATATCGCCGGCGAGATCAGCTCGACGGCGGCCACACGATGTACCTGTCCGAAACGAACGACGTCCGTTGGATATTTGCGTATTCGGTCGCGATTCTCAGGGCCGCTGGCACAACTGTGGATAAATCGGAAGCTCGGTGCGATACGTTGGCATCAGGCCATCAAGCGGCGACGGCTCGATGAGGTAGACGGATATGGACGGACAGGGCTGGCTCCAGATCAGTGAGCTGTTGCTGGCCTTCATGTTGTCGTCGCTCGTGGGCCTCGAACGCCAACTTCGTGGCAAGGCAGCCGGGCTCCGCACTCAAGCACTAGTTGGGACCACGAGCGCGCTGCTCATGCTAGTCAGCAAGTACGGATTCAGCGACGTACTGCTCGCCGGTCAAGTCGTACTGGACCCGTCGCGGGTGGCCGCCCAGATCGTCACCGGCGTCGGGTTCCTGGGCGCTGGCCTCATCCTGACTCGGCAAGGCAACGTACGCGGGTTGACCACTGCCGCAGCCGTGTGGGAGACCGCCGCGATCGGCATGGCCGCAGGGTCTGGGCTGTGGCTGCTCGCCCTCGTGGTGACCGTGCTCCACTTCGTCACGGTCTATGCCTACACGGCGTTGACTCGACGGCTGCCCGGAGCCGCTGTGACCTCTGTACGCATCGAGCTCACCTACGCGGAGCAACACGGCCTGTTACGCACGTTGCTCGGTCGGGTAACTGAACTCGACTGGAAGTTGACGGGTCTGTCGCCACACGAAAACACTGACACCGACCCGGCGGTCACTTCGGTTTATTTGGACCTCTCGGGCAATGGAAATCCCGCCGACATCGTGCACACACTGGCCATCGTCGACGGAGTCCGTCGCGCCGGAGTCATTTCGGAGGAGGAGCTCAGTTGAACCTGAACCGTGGGTGCGGCTGGCCCCTCATTGTGTGACGGCGCCGTATGCGCCAAGATCGACGTAAGACACTCGGCATCCACAGAAGAGGACCTCATGGCCCAGAAGCAATCGATTCTCGGTCGCGTCACGCAAATGACGCGCGCCAACATCAACTCGGTCCTCGACCGCGCCGAGGACCCCCAAAAAATGTTGGACCAGCTCGTGCGCGACTACACCGACAGCATCGCCGAAGCCGAAGACGCTGTAGCCCAGACCATTGGCAACCTGCGATTGGCCGAAGCCGACCATGCCGACGACATCGCTGCCGCCCAGGAGTGGGGCCACAAGGCACTCACCGCCTCCAAGAAGGCCGACTCACTGCGCTCAAGCGGCAACACCGATGATGCGCAAAAGTTTGACCAACTCGCCAAGGTGGCACTCTCCAAACAGATCGGGTCCGAAAACGAGGCCAAGTCAGCCGCTCCGATGATCGCTTCACAATCAGAGGTTGTGGCCAAGCTCAAAACCGGCCTGATCGGTATGCAAGGCAAATTGGGCGAACTGCAAACCAAACGCGACCAACTCGTCGCTCGTTCCCAGACCGCGCAAGCACAGGTCAAAGTCCATGACGCTGTCAAGTCGATCAATGTGCTCGACCCTACGAGCGAAGTTTCTCGATTTGAGGACAAAGTCCGCCGCGTCGAAGCAAAAGCTGCGGGTCAGGCCGAACTCTCCTCATCGTCACTGGATTCACAGTTCGAAGAGCTCGAGCAGTCCACCACCGCAGCCGAAGTCGAAGCCCGACTCGCCGAACTGAAGGGTCTGGACAGCGCGCCGGCGGCTCGGCCACAACAGCTCGACGAATGATGATGATGGACGCGCAGCCAGCCACACCTCGGCCACAGACTGGCATGATGAGCCTATGAAACTCAACGAATCCTTCTCCTACGATGACGCGACAGTCGAACAGGTTTTTAACCTCATCACCAACGAAGACTTTCGCAGCCGAGCCTGTGCAGAGCTCGGAGATCTGGAGCATGACGTCACGGTCAACGACGCCAAGGTCACCATCGTCCGCAAGGTGGAGTCCGATCTACCCGACTTCGTTCGCAAATTCACCGGTGGCACTGTTTCAGTCAGGCAGGAAGAAGACTGGGGACCCGCCGACAGCGATGGCACTCGCCGAGCTGACATCAGCGTGAAAATCCTGGGGCAGCCCGCTCAAATGCTTGGCACCGCCGTGCTTGCCAATGACGCCGGCAACGCCTCCTTCGTCGTCACCGGCGACGTCAAGGTCTCCATGCCGTTCATCGGCAAGAAGATCGAACCGGAGGTCGCTAAAGCCATCAGGGCGTCACTGCGCAGTGAGGTCGCCTTCGGTGTGAAGGAACTCAGCTGAACTGAGGCACCGGCGCACAGGTGGAGCTAGTCGGCGGCGAGTCCCGCATCCACGATAAGCGCGAGCACAGCATCGATCTCCTGCGTCGCATACCAGGCGAGGTCCTCGTCCCCGTCGAGTCCGACATGCACTGCGGCTACCTGATTGATCGAGACCGGTTGGTGCAATAGGACTACACCGAGGTGCTGCGTATCGTCCACCTCGGCATCTGCTGCCACAACGATGCGGTGGCGGCCATGTCGTGCACTCTCGTCCGAGGCAAACACCAGGGCCGCGAACTCCGCTTGCTCGATATTGTCGCCGGCGCCGGCTTGCATCTCTGTGGTGGCCGCGAATGCCTGATTGTTGATGGTCTGACCCTGAGCGAGATGAGTCAGGTCGTCAACGGTGGCCGGGACGAAAACCCGCGTCATCGCTTCACCGGCCGCTGGCGACCACGCGGAGCCCGTACGCCGTTGCCGCCGATCGTCTCAACCATCTCATCGAGCGCTTCTTTGATGCATTGGGCGAGAATGTTGGCGTCAGGTATCGCGTCACGATCGGCCACGATGCCGTAGAACACGTGACCGTCATAGGATGTGACGCCAATCGAGACCGCGCGACCGTCGATCAGAGGCAGACATGGATAAACCTCACTAACCCGCTCCCCCGCCATGTAGACCGGCTCTTGCGGCCCTGGCACGTTGGTGATGACAATCTGATGTCCGCGGCTGCTCTCGGATGCAGCGACCCTTGCACCGACCGCATGGAAGGTGGACGTGGCAAAACCAGGAAGTTTTGCAAGCATGTTTGCCGCGACCGCTGAGCCAGTCTCGCGATGATCCTTGAGCGCGTAAGAAACCTGGTGCAAACGCACGGTCGGATTGGACTCACCCACAGGCAATGACAAGAGATGACCGCGTACCTGCGAACCAAAAGCGGTTGGCAGGCCGTCGGGGTCGACAACCGACATGGGCACCATCGCACGCAGACTAGTCTTGGCAGATACCGGTGCCGCGCGTGTCAGCATCCACCCGCGCAGGCCACCTGCGATAGCTGCAAGTATGACGTCGTTGACGGTACCGCCGTGTTCATCTCGAATGCGCCGATAGTCCTCAAGTTTGGTGTCCACCGAGGCGAACCGTCGGTGTTGACTGAGTGGGGTGGCCAGTATGCCCGAATGGGGTGCGCGCTGGTTGCCGATCCCGGGCAGAATGCGAGCGATGCTGCTCGCATTGATCTCGGCGACACGAAGCGCGTCGGCTGGTTTACGAAGGTTCTGCCGCAGCGTCGTCGCCAATAGCGTGAAAGCATTCGGCATTGGTCGCGGGTTCCAGTCCTCATGCGGTATGTCGCGGTCATGCGAACTCTCTTCAAGCAGGACCTGTGCAAGATCGACGGTTTCGGAGCCGTCAACCAGTGCCTGGTGTGCTTTGAAGACAAGCGCCATCCGATCGTGACTTAACCCCTCGATGAAGTAGAGCTCCCACAGCGGACGGCCGTGATCGAGCCGGCGCGCGATGAGGCGGCCGACGAGTTCTCGCAGCGACGCCATCGACCCGGGCTTGGGCAACGCGGAACGCCGCACATGCAATGAAATGTCGAAGTTGGTGGCGTCGGCCCACATCGGCGCACCGATGCGGCCTGGAATGTTCACCGGAACCTGCCGATAGCGCGGCACAATGTCGATGCGGTCGTTGATCACCTGAACGAGGCGATCGAACGTGAACGGGGTTTTGCCGGCCTCGAGAATGGCCACCGAAGCAATCTGCCGTGGGACATTGGCACTGTCCTCGGCAAGGAACATTGCATCCAATGGGCTCATACGCTGCATCTACTGACTCCCCGTTTCGACATTGCCGCCAATTTACCACCGCGCCGGTGTTTCTGGCCTACGCGGAGCTTTCGGACATCGACCCACCGAGCTGGTCAGCCAGCTTGCCAAACGATCGGGTCAGCGGCGAGTCCGGAACCGCCTCACGCATTGACTGGCCGGCCATCAGTGCATGGTCGATGGCTCCTTGTTCAAGGGGCAGAAAGGCCGCCGGTTCGGCTCCGGTCAACCTTCGAAGTGTAGAAGCGATCTGTTCACTCGACCACCCCATTTGCGGCCGATGACGATTGATGACGATCCGCAGATCAGCGCCGGGGACGAGCTCTTCCAGCTCGAGAAATCCGCGCGTCAACCTCGTCAGCCCAACCGGATCGGGTGCACCGACAACAACAATCACATCTGCATGATCCAGCGCCTGCAACGTCAACTGATTGCGCAAAGCAGTCGCACCATCAGCTGCTCCGGCAGACTCAAGACTGAAGCCGCAATCAATCACGACGACCGCTGCCTGCTCGCGAGCCTTGGCGAATACGACCTCTACAGCGCTGCTTCGCAGCTGATTCCATTGCGCGGCGCGCGGCAAACCGGTGAGGACCGACAACTGCTGCCCAACCCCATATGCAAAGTCCGCCAGCGACGCCAACGACCCACTGTTCGCGGCCCGGGCCGCTGCGAGAAAGCCACTCACCTCATCGAGGATGCCCAGCATTTGTGCGATCGCACCACCATAGGGGTCAGCATCAATCAGAAGAGTCCGCCGTTGGCCACATGCGAATTCGGCGGCCAGATTGAGAGCCACGGTGCTGCGGCCCGGCGCACCGGACGGACCCCAAATCGCCACCACCGTCCCATTGGCAATATCGCCGGCATCGTCATCGGAATTCGAACTCACCCTTGCGACCGGGACCACAAGATTGGTCAGAAACGCTGCCAAACCCGTCAGGTCACGAGGATTGGTCGTCGCATCGATACCGAGCGCCTTAGCGCGCCGCTCATTTTGCCCACCGACAACAGCAATGACCACGACCTTGTGCTGGTGCAGCCGATAGATAGTGTCCGTATCGAGCCCAGCCACGTCAAGCGATATCACCGCCACGTGGATTTCATGGGCTGCGACAACCGCAAGGAGGTCGGGAACATCGACACAACGGCGCGCCAGCGTCAGGTCACGTTCTATCTGAACCTGTTGAAGCAATGCGAGCTCCCAGGCTTCTCCGGCAGCAACAGTCACTATTGCTGTCATGGCAGCCGCACCAAGGTGATGTCGCCGCTGGACACTGAAGCCACAACATCGGATTGGACTCGATTTTCTTCTACGCCGACCAGTATCGTCGATGCAAGCGAGTCGCCCATTGCTTCGGACTGGCCGCCGCTTGTCAAAACCGCCACCCCACTAAGCACACGCTTTGCCCGTGTCGCCGACCCTTCGGTTGACTTGGGACTCACCCAGACGTCGACAAGGTCACCGGTATGCAGATCTGCCGGAAAGTGCCCGGCGGCCACATTGAGCGGCAGTTCAGCGCCGGCCGAGTCCGCCGCCCTCAATGCGTTGTCGCTGACGAGTTCGCCTCCGGCCAGGTCGTGCGCCCATACGAGGTCGGTCAACTGGGCCGGCAACTCGTCGGCAACCTTGAGGTAGCGGGTACCCGAGGACGAATCCAACCGCACCGAAGTGGCCCGCAACGACTCTGCCTCAAGTCGTTCACCTGCCTGCACCGCGTCGCGGACCGCCCAGTAGGTGACGGTGTCGTCCTGCTTGGCGAAAAGGTATGAGCCCGCAAGAACCGAGGTCGTGACCAAAAGAACGCCAAGGAGCAGCCGTGGATCGCGCCACCGATTGAATTGCAACCGCCGCGCCGGTCTTCCATGCGATTCGTCCTCGGTCGCAACCGCCGCGTGATGGGTCATAGGTACATTTATCCGTAGTTTGATCGATCCGTCCAGAGCGCTGTGAGTTTTCCACAGACACGGCACGGCTGTGCGTCCGGCTACAGCGTTACTGGCAAACTAAGACCATGGCAACCAACGGTCCGCGCTTCTTGACGTTGCCCGACGTCGCAGAGACCCTCAACGTGACGGTGCGCCAGGTCTACACGTTGGTACGCAGCGGTGACCTGCGCGGCATCCAGATCGGCGGACGAGGACAGTGGCGGGTGGAGACGACCGAGCTGGAAGACTACATAACCCGCCAATACCAGCGCACCGAACAAGCCTTCACCGACGTGGCACCAAGCGACGTCAACCAAGACTCGGTCGACCATCTCGATTGATGATCAACGAGATATGGCGATACGGAATCATCGTCGTTGCATCCTGATCGGTTAGCACTTCGACGAAGTTGTGGCCTGCAGATCGTACGACCCCGCCGATGGACGAGCCATCTCTTGCCACCACATGGATTCTGGAGCGCTCGCGCTGCAACATACGCACCGCAACGACCCAACTGGCTCGCTGATCGACGTGGGACAGCGGCCGACTTCGCGATGCCGGCGCAACCACCTCGGCAATGGCAAGGTTGTTCACCAATGCCTCAAAACTCGGATGGGACAGCAAGAGCCATTGAGCGGTAAGACGTTGAACGACACCATCGAGATAGCCATAACCGCAGACGCGTAGGCGGACATGACCCGCCGGCATGCATTCGTGCCACGAACGCGACGCTTCCTCGCCCTCAACGAGCGCGTTGACCTCATCGTCGCGCGTGGCAAGTGCATCATCGGCAACTTGAGCTTCGATGTCGGCAAACAGTTTGTCCCATCGCATGGGTGAAGGCTAGCCGTTCCTGTGCATACCATGCTTGACCCAAAGGCATTCATTGTATTTAAATGTGATCAAACGTTACCAAACACCAACGAATGGTTCAACATGCGTGTCTCCGTCTCCGGCTGGCTTCTGGCTCTTGTGTGCACCGCCAGCCTGATCATCTTCGGCCCGTCGGCTCGAGCCTCGTGGTCGGTGAGCGACTTCGGTTCGGCGTTGACGAGTCTGGTCCTCGTTTTTCAGATTGTCCTAAGCATCTGGGTCCTGTGCTCATTGGCTCTTTTGCTCGTAGCGCAACGATCGACATTGGCCGATAAAATGTCTCGTCGCCTCACGCCGGCCTTTGTTCGCACGCTTCTGGTCGCCAGCACCAGCGGGCTACTGGTGGTTGCCCCGGCCGTTGCCGATGCTGCACCGACATCCCATTCCTCAGACGCCGGCCGGTCAGACTCCGGCCCGTCAGTCGCGGGCCTTCGCCTGCCTGACCGTCCCGTCACTACGGCGCCCCTGACGAACCATGACCCCGCGTCCGAAGCAGTCACCGTCCAGCGCGGAGACACGCTCTGGTCGATCGCCGAAGCAAAGTTGACGTCCACCCAATTGGGACGACCGGTGTCTATCGAGCAGGTCGCCGATTCGGTGACGCGCTGGTATGCAGCTAACCGCCGGACCATCGGTCCAAATCCTGACCTGATCACCCCCCACATGGTGCTGCGCGCACCCCAATCCGAGGACCACAAATGAAAACCGTTACTGCCTTGCTCGTCCGCACGATCGATGAACCGCCATCGTCATCGAATTTCGCCTCCCCTGATCAATGGGTTCTGCCGCTCGTTCCGGTGGCTCACCAACAACCCTGCATCGACGCCGGATCCGATGCGCTGCGCGCACGCGCCTCCTCATTCGTCCGGGCTCTCATCGAGGTGATGGCCGGCGATCGGCCCGTCACCCAGATGGCAGCATGGATGTCGGCAGACGTCTATGACCAGCTTGTTCAACGATTGACCGTTCAGGCACGAGCGAGCCGCAGCCGCTCGGTCCGCAACACTGCCAAGGTCGGTTCGGTGCACGTCTCGATGGTCAACGACAAGAGCGCCGAGATAGCAGCCCGTATGGTGCAGTCGGGCCGCTCACGCGCGTTGGCGATCCGGCTGGATCTCCAACCAACCATGCGCGGGCGCAGCCAATGGCGTTGCACATCACTCACGTGGGGTTGAACGCCGCGGCTCAGCGGTTGCGTTTGCGTGAAGCCTTTTGCGCCTTGGTCTTCTGACGTGTCTTGGACTTCTGCTTTTGTTGATGCTGCTTGAGGGCATCAGCGGTCTCGACATCCTCGGCTTCCTGCGAGCGCACCATGGCCTCGCCGCTACCGTCGTCGTTGGGTGCCGAATAACTCAGATTTGACTGCTGCTCGTGTTCGAGGCCCTTCGCGTGGATGTGCGGCTGCTCAGACTCGACATCTTCGCTTTCAACCTGAACCTCGAGGTTGAACAAGAATCCGATCGACTCCTCCTGAATTCCCTCCATCATCGCCGAAAAGAGTTCGAACCCTTCACGCTGATACTCAACCAGCGGGTCGCGTTGCGAGTAAGCACGCAAACCGATGCCCTCGCGCAGATAATCCATTTCATAAAGATGTTCGCGCCACTTGCGGTCAATGACACTCAGCACGACGCGCCGCTCGAGTTCGCGCATGATCTGCGAACCCAATTCTTCTTCTCGGCGCTGATAGGCCGCAATCGCATCAGCGGCAATCGCTTGTTGCAGAGTCTCACGTGAGAGAGAGGCGCGACCACCATGTTCGGCCTCGAGTTGGTCGATCGTCACCGATATCGGATACAACGTCTTGAAAGCGGTCCACAATTGTTCGACATCCCACTCTTGCGGAGTGCCCTCGGTGCCACCGATGACGTAGGCATCGGTCACCGTGTTGATCATCGTGCCGATCCACTCGTGAAGGTCTTCGCCTTCGAGGACGCGGCGCCGCTCCCTATAGATGACTTCACGCTGCCGACTCATCACATCGTCATACTTGAGGATGTTTTTGCGAGTGTCGAAGTTTTGGGCTTCGACCTGTGCTTGAGCCGAAGCAATCGCGCCGGTTACGCGTTTGTTCTCGATCGGCACATCGTCGGGGATCTTCATGGTCGTCAGGACCCAGTCGACCCAATCGGACTTGAAGAGACGCATCAGGTCGTCCTCGAGGGACAGATAGAATCGGGTGACACCCGGGTCGCCCTGCCGGCCTGAACGACCACGCAACTGGTTGTCGATACGGCGCGATTCGTGGCGTTCGGTGCCGATGACGGCAAGTCCGCCGGCGTCGGTGACGGCATCGCGCTCCGCGGCCACCTTCGAATCAGCTGCGGCCAGAGCGCCGGTCCAAGCCGCTTCATATTCTTCGGGGGTCTCGACCGGATCAAGACCTTTGACCCGCAATGACTGGTCGGCCAAAAATTCAACGTTGCCGCCCAGCATGATGTCAGTGCCACGGCCGGCCATGTTCGTCGCCACAGTCACGGCCCCGCGGTGACCTGCCATGGCCACGATGGGCGCTTCGCGCTCGTGCTGTTTGGCGTTGAGCACCTCGTGCGCGATGCCGCGCCGCTTGAGTTCTTTGGACAACCGTTCGCTCTTGGCGACGCTCGTCGTGCCTACCAGGATCGGTTGGCCGTTGGAGTGACGCTCGGCGATGTCTTCAACAACGGCATCAAATTTGGCCTGCTCGGTGCGATAGACCAAATCACCTTCGTCGGCACGGATCAGCGGCTTGTTGGTCGGAATGGGCACCACACCAAGTTTGTAGATCTTGTCAAACTCCGAAGCCTCGGTCAGCGCCGTGCCGGTCATGCCAGAAAGCTTGTCGTAAAGACGGAAGTAATTTTGCAATGTGATCGTGGCCAAGGTCTGATATTCCTCACGAACCTCCACTCCTTCCTTGGCCTCAATGGCCTGATGGAGTCCCTCGTTGTAGCGCCGACCCTCCAACAACCTCCCGGTATGTTCGTCGACGATCAGCACTTCACCGTCAATGACCACGTAGTCCTTGTCACGCTTGAATAGTTCTTTTGCCTTGATCCCGTTGTTGAGGAAACTGATCAAAGGCGTGTTGACCGAGTCGTAGAGGTTGTCGATGCCCAAGTAGTCCTCGACCTTGTCGATGCCTCCCTCAAGGACCGACACGGTGCGCTTCTTCTCGTCGAATTCATAGTCTTCATCGGGCGTCATCTTCTGCGCGAGTTTGGCGAACTCGCCGTACCATTTGACTTCGTCCTCAGTAGGACCGGAAATAATTAACGGGGTTCGAGCCTCGTCGATGAGGATGGAGTCGACCTCGTCGACGATGACGAAGTTGTGAGGACGCTGAACGCAGGCGGCGATGTCGTCAGCCATGTTGTCGCGCAGATAGTCAAAACCGAACTCGTTGTTGGTGCCGTAAGTGATGTCGGCGGCATAAGATTCGCGGCGTTCAACCGGCGTCATCGACGGCAGGATCATGCCGACCGACATGCCCAAGAAGTGATAGACCCGACCCATCCATTCGGCGTGATATTTGGCCAGATAGTCGTTGACCGTAACGACGTGGACGCCCTTGCCGCTCAATGCATTGAGATAACTGGGCAAGGTCGCAACGAGGGTCTTGCCCTCGCCGGTTTTCATTTCTGCGATATTGCCCAGGTGGAGGGCAGCACCCCCCATGACCTGCACATGAAAGTGGCGTTGACCCAGGACACGACTGGCTGCCTCACGGACCGTCGCAAACGCTTCGGGCATGAGGTCATCGAGAGACTCGCCCTCGGCAAGGCGTTCACGGAACTCGCCGGTCATCGCTTGCAGCTCGACATCGCTCATCGTCCGGTATTCGTCTTCGAGGCGGTCAACCTGCTTGGTGATCGCTTCGAGCTGACGAAGAATTTTGCCTTCACCGAGGCGAAGGATCTTGTCGACGACTTTTGGCACGAGGTTGAACTCCTGAGTCTGTTGCAATGGCGAGAGATTAGCCGCATTCATCTTAGACGCTGCGACCAAAGCTCCTTCAGCACCGGTCGACGCCGGCAGCAAGGGCTTCGGTGAGGCACGAAGACATGTCGCCCCGCGTAGGTCCGACTATGTGGTCAAGACCGAGCCAGGCGGCCATTTGTCGCAACTCGGCAGCAAGATTTTCTGCCGCATCAGCGGGCGCCGCTGGTTCCGCCCACGCACTCTTGACGAGCAATTGTCCGGAAGCGCGGTCGGCTTTGAGGTCGACCCGGGCGACGAGCGCATCACCGAGCAGGAACGGCAACACGTAGTAACCATGGATGCGTTGGGCAGCTGGCACATATATTTCGATCCGATAGCGGAATCCGAACAGCTCTTCGGTGCGTTCTCGGTGGAAGATGAGAGGGTCAAACGGGCTCAGCAATGCCCTCGCCTTCATGGTTCGAGGCAGTTTAGCGTCCTGGTGCAGAAACGCGGGGCGATGCCAGCCGCGGACGTCGACGCGTTGGAGCTCACCGGCCTCGACCAACTCGGCGACCGCTTTTCGACTTGCTGCTGGCTGCAATCGGAAATAGTCCCGCAACGACCGCTCGGTCGCCACCCCAAGGGCTCGGGCGGCGAACCCGACGAGGTGACGGTGCGCCTCGTCAGCATCGAGTTGTCGAGTCTGTCGCGCCGACTCGGGTATGACGCGCTCGGGAACGTCATACATCCGTTGGAACGCACCGGTTCGGCGAGCGGAGGTGACTTCTCCGCGGTAGAACAGGTATTCAAGCGCCGCTTTGGCCACCGACCAGTTCCACCCCCACTGGTCTGTGGGAGTCGGCATGTCCAACTCGATCTGGCCCGAAGTCAGCGGCCCGCGCCGCTGCACCTCGTCGCGAATCCAGGCCACGATCGTGGGATGTTCTTGCGCCACTCGACGCATCGACCCCCACATTCGTGTATCGGAATCCATCCGAAAACGCATGGCCCGATAAAGCGAAAGGTCGACCAACGCCGCCTCATGGGCCCAATATTCGAAGAGTCGCCTCGGCGCACGCCCAAACGCCCGGTCCAACAGATGGCGATCATAGGGCCCCAACCGTGAGAACAACGGCATATAGTGGGCTCGGATCAACACATTGACCGAATCGATCTGGAACACGCCCAACCTCGATGCCACCTGATTAATGTGGGTGGCAGTCACCGTGTGGGGGTGAGCGCGGCCGAAACCCTGCGAGCGCAGCGCTATGCGGCGGGCCTGCAACAGGGTCAGCGCCGTCACGACAAGTCGAGCAACTTACTGCGAACCGCATACATCACGGCTTCCATCCGCGACTTCATCTGGAGCTTTTCCAAGATGTTACGAATATGGTTCTTCACGGTGTTTTCACTGATGAAGAGTTCGACACCTATTTCCTGGTTACTCAAACCGCGAGCAACCTGACGCAATACTTCCATTTCGCGGTGAGTCAACGTCGGAGTCGCCACCTTCGGTTTGGTGACCTCAACGAATTCCTCAAGAAGCTTGGTAGCCATTGCCGGACTGATGAGTGATTGGCCGCCGGCCACGAGCCGGATGGCCTCGGCAAGCTGATCGATCGAAGAATCCTTCAGCAGGTAGCCCGAAGCGCCATTCTTGACCGAATCATAGAGGTCAGACTCTTCTTCACTGGAGGTCAGCATGATCACGCCTGTGGTCGGCGACTCGGCCCGGACCGCGGCGCACAACTCGACACCGGACTGGCCAGGCATCCGCACGTCAAGCAGGGCAATATCAGGGGGTGCCTCGGTAACCCGCGCCAGCGCATCGACACCGTTGGCTGCTTCAACAATCTCGATATCCGGCTCAAGCCCAAGCACCATCGCGATACCACGCCGGAAGAGCTCCTGGTCATCAACCAGCAGCACCCTTATCGAACTCGCGGGATGTGCCACGCCGTCGATCATGCCACGCCGTGGTCAGTTCGCTGCCAGAACACCCTCAGGGTTGAAACAAGTCCAGATGAATCACGCCGTAGTCATATCCTCTGCGGCGATAAACCACGCTGGGTTGCATGCCGTCCTTCTCAACAAAAAGGTAGAAGTCGTGCCCGACCATCTCCATCTCGTAGAGTGCCTGATCAAGCGTCATTGGCTCGGCCGCGTGCGTCTTTTCGCGCACCACGAGCGGACCATCACCTTCGACGTCCAGGGGCCCCTCCTTGTGCATCGAACCCGAACTATTCGGTGGTTCGGGCTCGGCAGATTCGGCCTCCGACGCGGTAGCCTCGGAAAGCGATACCGGGCTGCGGCTGCCGTGGTGAATACGGGAACGATCTACTGACTTGCGCAAACGCGCTTCTAACTTGTCGACCGCCGCGTCGAGAGCCGAATGTTGATCAGTTGATGCGGCTTCGGCGCGCACCGCAGGACCGCGCGAACGCAACGTCATTTCAACGCGAGCAACCTTGTCGCGTTGCCGGGGATTCTTTTCGTGGGTCACCACAACTTCGACACGCAAAATCTTTTTGCGTTGATCGAACTTCTCGATGCGCGCCAATTTCTCGTGTACTCGTTGCCGGAAACGCTCGGAAATTTCGCTGTTTCGTCCCTTGATCACAATTTCCATGAAACCTCCAGGTGCGTACATTCCACAATCAACGATGCCTTCCCTCGACCGTATCGCCACAACTGCGATTTCTCTAGTGGCGCGGTCCTAGCCCGTCGAAGTCAAACGAACTTTTACGCATGGTGGCGGCGACCGTAGCGATGGCCACCGGACGATGACCGACCGTCGTGAGGGCTCGCACCGCTTCACAAACGGTTGCCCCCGTAGTAAGGATGTCGTCAACCACAATGATCGACCGACCCGGACCGATGCGGCGGCTATCAGCGACAAAAGCATGGTGGAGGTTCTGCCAGCGCTCCGCAGCCGACAGGCCGGACTGATCAGCCAACTTGCGCCGGTGCCGCAAAACCTGTCGCGCCGCACAATCCTTTCCCTCGCGACGCAACAGCGAGGCGCTTGCATGTGCCAGTTGGTCGACCGCATCGTAGCCACGTTGCCGTTTCGCACGCGCCGACGATGGTACCGGCACCAGCAGCATCGAAGCGTTCACATCGCTGGCGATTATCGACGCGGCGAGCAGTTGACTCAGGACCGGCAGAAGTCCGAACTGTCCGTGCTCCTTGAACTGGGCCAGCGCAGCGCGCAAAGGTCCGGTATAGGGGCCGGCGGCAAACGGGGTCACTGCCGAGGGCCACCGCAACAACTCCGGGGTCGGATGCGGCCAGACCTCCCGAGGCTCGGCCAACAAGCTACGACGGCACCGGACACACAACGTCAGCGCCGGCTGACCACACCCGGCGCACTCCGCGCCAAGGAAGAGGTCCGCAGCAGCACCGACCCAGGCTCGTACAGTCGTTTTTGGTGCCATGATCGATGATGCCCACAACAAATCTGAGGGCGCGACCATCACAGGCTCTCACTGTGCACAAGTATCATTTGCGCGACGACTGTGGACTCAGCCGGTATACATCGGCGCAAAAAGGAGTTTGTCGCCAAGCAGTTGCCACATGTCGCTCTCGGTCCTCAACCACGTGCGCTTTTTCTGGTCAGCCACGTAAGCCGTTTCACCCTGACCGCCGGCAACCGCGAGTCCAGTTGCCGCAACGTCGGGCAGCAGAGGTCCACCTTTTGCTCCTTCGACCGCGAACAGTGAACCATCGATGCGCATCTTGAAAATTTGAGCATCATCGGGTGCGCGTGTCGCCAGGAATGCAAGCATGCCGCTTTCGGTCCACACGATTGACCGTGGCGACGTCACAATCTGGTCGCTGATGAGCCGGTCGCCGATGTCGAGGCGCCGAGGCTTGCTCAGGGCAGTAACTCGGTCCTTCGCATCGGCGAGGACAGACCCGACATAAAGTCGCGGCCCCGCAGGAGTCCGACCCAAAAGGGCGTACCGCGATTGACCCGGCGACAAGGCGAACGATTCGACCGTCACCTTCGACAGGCCCGGTATCGGCACCCTGCGGGCTTCGGTGCCGTCGAACAGCCGCAGCCGAGTTGTGCCCTCGGCTTGATCGAAGCACCATACCTGCCCGCGATCATCAAAGACCGGAGCGGAAAACCCGCGACCTGAGAACGTCGCAGCCACCGGCTTTGCGGCACGAGAAAGGCCGCCTACCTGGAGTGAGCTCCCACCCTTGGATACCGTCGCAATACGTTCTTCGGACCGGTCGACCGCCACCGACCGAGCGCCACCGGCGTCCTTGCCCCAAACGCCGGATACTGCGGCGACGCTTTGTCCTGCCATTCGCACGATCGAGTTGCCGCGAATCGCGAAAAAGGTGCCGCCGGAGGCGCGCGGGCCGAATGAGGCATACGAGTCGACCGCTTGGGGCCCATCACCCTCCGGGCTGAGTTCGCTGCCATCGGCGATGATTCGCACCGCTTTGACGCCGTCAGCCTGACCGAGAGTCCAGACGATTTGCGCCGATAGCATCTCCTGAGCTGCCACGGGCAACGCAATGAGGTCCTGCTTGAGCTCGACCTCGACAAGTCCGTTGCGTTGCACTTGCAGCGACGTTTTAAGTTCGGTTGCGGCAGGGATATAGCTGCGTGCCGTGCCATGAAGACTGCCTCGCGGCCCGCGCAACAACGCGGTCATCATCGACGTCGTCAACTGGTCACCGATCGGCAAGTAAATCGGTTCGGGCACCAGACGTTTTCCGGGGTGGTCAAAGAAGTACAGCGAAAACGGTCGGTAGTAGTCTTCAAAGAATCTTTCGTTGACCAAGAAACCCTGGGGCGGGTTGTCGATGCGCCATTGCCCTTTGACCTTCACCAACTCGAGAGCGAACTGACGATCGGCGCCGACGACCTGGTACCGGCCCTGCCCATCTAGCGTCGCCTCGGTGCGCAACGACACCTCGACAGCGCCGCCGCGGTCCGGACGTGACTCCCCCTGCGCCGCGGTGACCTGTGGTTCCGCGTAGATCTGGACACCGGCCGATGACTTCCAAGCACGCGCCCCATCAGGCGACAGGAAGGACGAAGCAACGGTTGTAGTCACCGGGTAGGCGAGCATCGCGTCGAAAAATCCATTGACGATTTGGCGAGGCGTCGCGTCTTTTACCGGGCCGGCCGGCGAATAGCGGACGGCGCTTTCCCGTTCGGCTGTTCGGATTTTGACTTCGTGGACGGTGCCGTCGTCGGGAATACGCGCACAACCGGCGAAGACAACGCATACCAGCGCGACCAAGAAGAGTCGTCTCATAGCGTCATCTGACTCACCGTGTTTTGTGTGAGACGCTCTGGCGGGCGGTTGGGATCCAGCGGCAGGGTCAATATGAATCGGGTGCCTTCGCCCCTCACCGAGGACACCTCAAGTCTCCCGCCGTGCAGTTCAGCATCTTCGCGCGCGATGGCCAGACCGAGGCCTGTACCACCTTGCGCACGTGCCGGGTCGGCGCGCCAAAAACGGTTGAAGACCATGCTCCGCTCTTCGTCCTCCATACCGATCCCGAAGTCCTGCACCTCAAACGTTGCACTGTCAGCATGATGTGTCACGTGAATCTCCACGCGCGCCGATTGGCTGTACTTGATGGCATTGGCGACGAGGTTGCGCACGATGCGGTCGATCCGTCGCACGTCCGCCTCCACCATGGCCGTTCCGTCGTGGTTAACGATCGTCACCTTGGCGTTGCTTCGTTGGACCAACGGACTTGCTATCGCGCGCTGGGCAACGGCCACGAGATCGACCGAGTCCAGATCAAGTTGCACGGCACCGGCATCGAACCTGCTGATCTCCAGGAGGTCGGCCAGCAGGTCTTCAAAACGATCGAGCTCGGCTTGCAACAACTCCGCAGAGCGCCGCGTCTGCGGATCGAATCGGTCGCGATTGCTATAAAGCACCTCGCTCGCCATCCGCACTGTCGTGAGAGGCGTACGCAACTCGTGCGAAACGTCGGAGACGAATCGTTGCTGCAGCCGCGAAAGGTTTTCGAGTCGGCGAATCTGCACCTGCAGGCTCGCTGCCATCTGGTTAAATCCGGTGCTCAAACGCGCAATGTCATCTTCGCCGCTGACATGCATCCGCTGTTCGAAGTTGCCCGCGGCATAGCGTTCGGCGATCCGTCGCGCAAGCCGCACCGGGTTGATGACCTGCCGGGAGACCAGACCGGCGATAGCACCCACGAGTACGACCATCGCGATGCCGCCAAGTGCGAGGGCGTTGCGCACCAGGTGGAGAGTCCGCTGTTGCTCAGCCATCGAAAACAGGTAGTACAACGCATAGCGGTCACCGCTGCTCGGCACCTGAAGTTGTGAACCGACCACGATAGCTGGCTTCGACTCAGATTCGCCAAGGATGTCCAGACTGGTGAATGCCCAAAAGGTGCCTCGCGTTGCGCTCACCTTGTCACTGAGCGCCGTTGGCAACGCTTCGGGTGACATGGCCGCCGAAGAACGCACCGGTACCTGACGTGATCCTTCGATCAGTGGACCACGAAGCACCAATTGGTAGGATCTGAATTGCGTACGATTGCTGCTCAACGTGTCGACCATCTCGGCCAGAGCTTGCGAAGGCGTGAGCGCATCCCCCTCAACTGCGGCATCGAGTTGGCGCTGAGCACTCTCGAAGCCGGTTTGGGCCTCGGCGATCGCGACCTGTTGTCTGCCGTCGGCCAGTCCGTCGGCAACATCATGGAGCAGCGCCCAACCGGTGAGCGAAATCACCAGTGCACTCAACAAGATCGTGCTGGTCACCACCCGGGTCTGGATTGACCGACGCCACCATCGGACTGCCCGCCTCATGGGGGCGTTACAGCCTGATAGCCGACTCCTCGGACCGTCTTGATGACCGTCGGATTGTCTGCATCATCCTCGATCTTGGAACGCAACCGCGTCATGTGTACATTGACCAATTTGGTGTCGCCGGGGTGGTGGTAACCCCACACCTTGCGCAACAATGTTTCGCGACTGAACACCTGCTCCGGCGAGCTCAGCAAGCATGCAAGCAGATCAAATTCCAGCGGTGTCAAGTCAAGTGGTTCGCTTTTTCGCGTGACGGTATGCCCGACCGGGTCAAGCACGATATCGCCGAAGACCAGCGTTTCGGCAAGTTGGTCGGTACGACGCAACCGGGCTTTGACGCGGGCGACGAGTTCCTGATTTTTGAAGGGCTTGGTGATGTAGTCGTCGGCGCCGACCTCAAGGCCTCGCACCACGTCGCTGGTATCGGACTTGGCCGTCAGCATGATAATCGGAACGGCAGATTTTTCGCGGATGCGACGACAAACAGCCATTCCGTCCATGCCGGGCAGCATCAGGTCAAGCAGCACGACATCGGGTTTGAAGTTACCGAAGACGGCCAAAACCTGATCGCCCGAGCGACAAATTCGAGTCGTCAGCCCCTCTGAGTCGAGGACGATGGACAACATCTCGGCCAAGGACGCATCATCGTCGACGATAAGGACCCGGTCGCGTTTGGTTCGACGGTATACCACAACAGTCCTGCGGAGGTCTTAGTAGCGGTATTGATCGGACTTGTAGGGGCCTCCGACATCGATACCCAGATAAGCGGCCTGCTCCTTGGAAAGTTCGGTGAGTTCAACGCCCAACGAGTTTAGATGCAGGCGTGCTACCTCTTCGTCGAGGTGTTTGGGCAGCACATGCACACCCAACGGGTACTCATCGATCTTGGTGAAGAGCTCAATTTGTGCCAGCACCTGGTTGGTGAACGAGTTGGACATCACGAAGGACGGATGACCGGTCGCGTTACCCAGATTGAGCAACCGTCCTTCGCTCAGCACGATGACGCTGTGACCGTCGTCGAAGGTCCACACATCGACCTGCGGTTTGATCGTGGTACGGACGATACCGGGAACCGCTTCGAGCCCGGCCATATCGATTTCGTTGTCGAAGTGACCGATGTTGCCCACGATCACCTGATGCTTCATCTTCGAGAAGTGCTCGACGGTGACAACGCTCAGATTGCCGGTGGCGGTCACGATGATGTCAGCCTTCTCGATGACGCTGTCTAGCTTGGCGACCTGATAGCCGTCCATCGCCGCCTGGAGGGCGCAGATCGGGTCTATTTCGGTCACGATCACCCTGGCGCCCTGGCCTCGAAGTGACTCAGCGCAACCCTTGCCGACGTCTCCGTAGCCGCACACGACCGCGACTTTGCCGCCGATCAGGACGTCGGTTGCCCTGTTGATGCCGTCGATCAACGAGTGTCGGCAGCCATACTTGTTGTCGAACTTGCTCTTGGTCACCGAATCGTTGACGTTAATGGCCGGGAACAGCAAGGTGTCCTGCTTGGCTCGGTCATACAGACGCAGAACACCGGTCGTCGTTTCCTCGGTGACTCCCTGAATCGACTCGCCAATCGTGGTCCAGCGTTGCGGGTCGTCGCTCAGGCTGCGGCCCAAAAGTTTGAGCACTTCTTTGAATTCGACGTTGTCGGTGCTGTCCGGTGAGGGAACAGCCCCCGCTTTTTCGAATTCGGCACCCAGATGGACGAGCATCGTTGCGTCGCCACCGTCGTCGAGGATCATGTTGGGCTGCTCGTCTCCGGGCCACAACAGGATGCTTTGGGCACAGGCCCAATACTCGGCCAGCGATTCGCCCTTCCAAGCAAAGACGGGCACACCTGCAGGTTCATCGACCGACCCTTCGCGTCCAACGGCGACGGCTGCGGCGGCGTGATCCTGGGTCGAAAAGATATTGCAGCTGGCCCAGCGTACCTTGGCCCCCAGGTCAACGAGCGTCTCGATGAGGACGGCGGTCTGGATCGTCATGTGCAATGAGCCAGCAATGCGCGCACCCTTCAACGGCGCTGAATCGCGGTAGCGGTCGCGCATCGCCATCAGGCCGGGCATCTCGTGTTCGGCCAGCCTGATCTCGGCGCGGCCAAATTGGGCGAGCGAAAGGTCGGCAACATTAAAGTCCATGACGGTCATCCTATCCCTTGCTCGAAACGTGGTCGGACCGATAAATGTCCGGCTCAATATATATTTGTGTCGCCATCGGTTCGGCTTCGCGGATATTTGCTTCTATCGCGTCGATAATTGCCGCAATTTGTGCCGCCGTAACATTACTGTCCGTGCCGATCTTCATGGTCACCAAAAGTTCCTCCGGAGCGATGTGCAGCGTCTTCATGTGGATGATCTGGTTGACGCCATCGGTGTCCTCGGTCGCCGCACGAATTGACGTGATTGATTCCGCCGAGGCGGACTCCCCGATGAGCAGGCTCTTGACTTCGATCGCCAGGGTGATCGCAACGACGACGAGGAGCACGCCAATCGTGGCCGCGCCGACGACATCGAAATAGGCATTCTGAGTGATCAGGGCAAGCGAGACACTCGAAAATGCGACGATCAGGCCGATGAGCGCGGCGAAATCCTCGAGCAGGATGACCGGCAACTCCGGAGCCTTGGCCTTGCGGATGAAACCGATCCAGCTCTTGTCACCGCGCACCTTGTTCGTCTCGATGATCGCCGTACGGAAAGACCAAGCTTCAAGCATGATGGCCACACCCAGAACGACAAGGGGAACCCAGTTCCATTTCCCGTCGAGTGCGCCAGCATGACCGGCATAGATCTCGTGCCATTTGTGATAAGCCTCATACAGGGCGAAGAGACCGCCCAGCGAGAACAGCACGATGGAGACGATGAACGCATAAATGTAGCGTTCACGGCCGAAGCCAAATGGATGTTCAGGTGTTGCTTCGCGGCGTGAGCGTTTGCCACCCAACAACAGCAGCGCCTGGTTTCCCGCGTCGGCCACGGAGTGGATCGCCTCGGCAAGCATCGACGCATAGCCGGTAAGCAGCCACGCGCCGAACTTGGTGACCGCGATTCCCGTGTTGGCCAGCAGCGCGGCGATTACCGCCCTGTTCCCTCCCTGAGTCGACACTTCAGGGCGCGCCGATTGCCCGCGCTTCGTTGACGAGCATCACTGGAATATCGCCTCGCACCGGGTAGGCCAACGCGCAAGCATGACAAACCAGCTCTTCGGCCGCGGAGTCGACAAACAGCGTGGCTCGACACTGCGGGCATACGAGTATCTCCAGCAGTGATGGATCAAGATGCATGATTCTCCTGTGCGATAAGTTGCCTGACATTGTCGCGCACTGCCGACATGGTCCGGTTGTCGACTCCCTCCACGTTGAGCCTCAACAGCGGTTCGGTATTGGATGCACGCAGGTTGAACCACCAATCGTCGCTGTTCACCGTCAACCCGTCGAGGTGGTCAATGGTCGCCGAAGAGTCATCGGCGAAGGCTTGCTCGACAATGTTGATCGCGACCGCCGGGTCACCGACCTCGGTGTTGATCTCACCCGATGCGTCATATCGGTTACTGTCAGCCATCAGCGCCGAGACCGTGTCCCCCGACTCTGTCAGCGCCGCCAGAACATGAAGCGCGGCGAGCATGCCAGAGTCGGCCAGAAAGAACTCGCTGAAATAGAAATGCCCGGAGTGTTCACCGCCGAAGAGAGCCCCCGTCGCGGCCATTTCGGCCTTGATGAGCGAGTGACCGACCGGCGTCCGGATCGGCACACCCCCGTTTTCGAGAATAATTTCGCGCACAGCGCGCGAACAGATCGCGTTGTGCAAAATAGTGGCGCCAAAGTTTTCGCGCAAATAACGAGTGGCGATCAGCGCTGTGATAGCCGACGGGGTGACCACGTCGCCGCGTTCGTCGACTACGAAACAACGATCGGCGTCGCCGTCAAAGGCCAGTCCGATGTCGGCCTCGTTGTCGACGACCGCCGCTTGCAGGTCTCGCAGGGTGCTCGAGTCGAGCGGATTGGCATCGTGGTTAGGGAAAGATCCGTCCAACTCGAAATAAAGCGGAACCAGCTCGACGTTGAGGCCGTCGAACACCGTGGGCACCGTATGGCCAGCCATCCCGTTGCCCGCATCAACGACCACTTTGAGTTTGCGCGTCGAGTCGAGCGGAACGAGCTGATGCAAACGTTGGGCGTAATCGGGCAGTGCGTCGCGTGTTGTGTGCTTGTCCGGATCGGTATTGTGCTGACGTTCGGCGCCCAATAGTTCGCTACCGCGCTCGGCGATGCGCTGCAAACCGGTGTCACTGCCGATGGGCTTGGCGCCCGACCTGCACATCTTGAGGCCGTTGTATCCGGCCGGGTTGTGGCTGGCAGTCACCATGACTCCAGGCATAGCCCATTCTCCCGAGGCGAAATACAAAAGGTCGGTCGAGGCGAGACCGATATCGACCACAGTTCCGCCAGCGGCAATGACCCCATCGGCGAACCCGTTGGCAATGTCTTCGGATGTCTCGCGCATATCCCGCCCCACGACCGCGGCACCTGCCTGTGTCTCCTCGGCGAAAGCACGACCGATCGCATACGCCACCTTGGCGTCAAGTTGCTCCGGAGACCTACCGCGCACGTCATAGGCTTTGACAATGTTTGCAAGGTTTTCGTCCACAGCTATTTGTCCTCCCCGACCGGATGAAGCATGCGAAGATGCCGGTGCACCTGACCTGCTTGGCCCGACTGACCTCCTGAGTGCGGTGACGACGCCTCAGGCGCCATACTGATTACCGGTCTGGCGGCCCCTTTTGGCGCCGGTCTGCCGGCTTCGCGAACAGCATCGGCCAAGGCAAGCAAATCGTCCTGGGAGGGGCCCTGGCTCGTGGGATCAGGTGCCAACCTCACCACGCTCCAACCTCGCGGAGCCGACAACCGGCCCGAGTGGACTTCGCATAGGTCATAACTGTGCGGTTCTGCGTAGGTGGCAAGCGGGCCGAGCACAGCGGTTTGGTCGGCATAGACGTAGGTCAAGGTCGCGACAGCCCGCTGCGCGCAGGCAGATCGTGAACAACGGCGAACAACACTCACCTCCTGAGGTTATCGGTCTTGGGCAATTGCGCAGGTTAGGCTCACCGCATGGATCATTTGGCCGATGTCGTCTGCGGGCCGCGGCCCGGACGCATGCGGGACCGACGCGGCCACGGCGTGCGCGGTCCGCTGGCCCTACCGGGACCACTATCGCCATCGCGTTCTGGGCTCGCGCGAACCGCTCGCGCCGAATTTGACCGATTGGTAACCGAGGTCCTCACTGCGCTGCGCCGCG
>JBBSRT010000002.1:0-36551 GCA_038242765.1 Propionibacteriales bacterium | reverse complement strand
TGAGGGGAACGCGCTCGGTGTCACCAGAGACGTGGCCAGGACCGCGGTGCTGATGACCGCGAACACCAAGATCCACCACCCTTCGCGCCGCTTCGACCGCATACTGATGCCACAGATGAGAGCCGGGAAGCCAATGAAAACTTCCACCGGTCGCGGGATTCCGCCAAAGGTCTCGCGGGTCCACACGATCAAGTCGCTCAACGGATCGATGATTGTTGCCGAGCCGTGAGTGCGTACGAAACTGCTGTAGGCCAGCAGCAAGATGATGAGAACGGCGATTCCGATGAGGATCAAGAACCCCTCCTTGCTCAGCCCATGAAGTCCGGCTCCAAGGTTCCAGACCACTGAGATGATCAACGCGAGCGAAGCGCCCACGACCAAGAGGTTGAAGCGTTGATATTCCACCGGGGCGTTCCAGGCCGCTACCGAGACCGTCGCGCTGAGCGCGACGATGATCGCCAGCACATATTCACTGATGGAACCCAGAATCGAGCTGGCCGGCCGCGTTGCCATGACGGCAAAGACTGCGCCAAGTACAGCGGTCACAAAAGCTGCCGACGCCAGCAGCGCCACGGTTTGCGCCACGAGGGCCGCGCCGGCAAGGAGAAGTACTAGCACGGGCCAAATTCGCATTCGGCCACCGCACCGGTGCGTCAACCCTACGGCGAATGCGACCATCATTGCTGCGGCGGCGGGGCGGACGAGCCAGTTGGGCGCACCGACGTCAACGATGGACGTGCACGCGACAACTGCACCGGTGATCCAAACAACGGACCAGAGCGTAATCGCTGCCTGCTGCAAGGTGGCCGACCGCAGGCGCGGATTGCGAGTCGGAACGTCATACTCGACGGCCTCACGCGAGTTGAGTCTACGACGGCCTCCGACCGACGTTGAACCCATCGTTAACTCCACATCCGTCTGTTGGCAAGCGAGGGATTGGTCCGCCGAATTTTCTCGACCTCGCGAAAATCAATGGTGGCGTAAAGCACTTCGGCATGCTGCGCCGCCTGTTCCACGATAGAACCCATGGCATCAATAACCAACGAATGGCCGGTGTATTGGTCACCACATTGGCCAACGGCGACAACCGGGACGGTGTTTTCGATGGCCCGGGCCTTGTTGAGGGTGACCCAATGATCCAGTTTGAGCGAACCGGCAACCCACGCCGCCGGTACGACAAGGATCTCGGCACCGGCATCGATCAATGCCCGCGAAAACTCCGGGAATCGTAGGTCGTAACAGGTCATCAACCCGACCGTATGGTCTCCGACGCGCACCGTCACAGAATCGATCGGACCCGCAGCCATCCGCTCGGACTCGCGATAACCGAACGAGTCATACAGGTGGACTTTTCGATAGGTGGTGACGATCTGCCCGTCCGGCCCGACGGCAACCAACGTGTTGAACGGGCGTCCTGACGCAGATTCGAACATCCCCGCGACGATCGTCGCGCCCAGCCGTGTTGCCGCATCGCACAACAGGTGCACGAACGGACCGTCAAGGGGTTCTGCTGCTGCGGCAAGATCGTGGTCAACGGCGCCGAAGTCGTGCATCGCGGCTTCGGGCAACACGACCAGGTCAGTTTGCGGGTTGATCTGCGCGAGGATGCTGCGGATGGTTTCGCGATTGGCCGCCGAATCGATGGTGGCGGCGAACTGTGCAAGGGCTACACGCATACATCTATCTTGACAGCGTACGGTTATGCGAGTGCGAGCAGTGGTGGTCAACAAGCCTGGCGGCGTCGGAGCATTGACGCTCGTCGACGTGCCCGACCCTGAGCCCGGCCCAGGCGAGGTGTTGATTTCGGTTGCGGCAGCCGGCGTCAACAGGGCCGATCTGCTGCAGCGCCAGGGACATTATGACCCCCCGCCCGGAGCGACTAAGATCCTCGGGCTCGAATGCAGCGGCTCGATCAGTGCGCTCGGCGACGGGGTCACCGACTTCAACGTGGGCAACCACGTTTGTGCGCTGCTTGCCGGTGGAGGCTACGCCGAAAAGGTGGTGGTCTCAGCCGGTCAGGTGGCCCATGTGCCGCGCAATGTCTCCTTGACGGAGGCCGGCGGTCTGGTCGAGGTGGCCGCAACCGTATGGTCCAACGTTTTCATGATGGGCAAGCTCCAGTCGGGTGAAACCCTTCTGGTGCACGGTGGCAGCAGCGGCATCGGCACCATGGCTATACAGATCGCCAAGGCCTTCGGGGCGCGTGTCGCCGTGACGGCTGGCTCGACCGAAAAACTGCAATTTTGCCGCGAACTCGGCGCCGACATTCTCATCAATTATCGCGAACAGGACTTCGTCGAGGAGTTGAAGAAAGCAGATATTGCCGCCGACGTCATCCTCGACATCATCGGAGCCAAATACCTGAGCGCCAATGTCGCCTCGCTCGCACCGGCGGGGCGTCTTATCGTGATCGGACTACAGGGCGGCGTCAAGGCCGAACTCAACCTGGGTGCTTTGCTGGCCAAGCGCGCAGCCGTCATGGCGACGTCGCTTCGAGCGCGACCTATCGAACAAAAGGCCGCGATCGTCGAAAGCATGGTCGCGCACGTATGGCCGCTGATTTCCGATGGGACCGTACGCCCGATCATTCACCAGAAGTTCGGCCTCGAAGATGCAAGCGCGGCCCATCAGGTGCTCGAAGAGTCATCGCACATCGGCAAGGTCCTTCTCACCGTCGGTCAATAGAGACCGTTGCAGTTGAAAGCATCTGGTGCGCTGCATTCCTAGGCCGCACCCACCGTGCTTATGTCAAGTGAGAGAGTCGTAGGCAACTACAGTCTCACAAGGAGTCGACATGCCTGATCCGATGTATCCACCAGCCACCGCCGAGATCGGCGCCCGGCGCAAAGAACTAGCCCCGGCGATCAACGATGCGTTTGATGCTTTCAGCAAAGCTGTTTTCGCTGAGGGTGTGCTCGACCAAAAGACCAAACAACTCATCGCTGTGGCCGTTGCTCACGTGACACAATGCCCATACTGCATTGACGGCCACACCAAGCTGGCTGTCCGCAAAGGCGCGGCGCCCGAAGAGCTCATGGAGGCGATCTGGGTGGCAGCCGAGATGCGCGCCGGTGGAGCTTATGCGCACTCGACATTGGCGCTGACTGCCATGAATGCCGCACACAAGCACGCCGAGTCGAAAGATCAACACTGAGCCGCAACCGTCCCGCCGACGACGCACACTGAGCAGCGGACTGCGTACCGCACTCGCGACGATTAGGCTGACCGCATGAGCGACAACGCAGAAGACAACACAGGCAGCACGTTCGACGTGATCGGTCCCGACGGTCAGCCCGTGAGCCCCGACGATTCAACCGAGCCCACACCCACGTCTATCGGTGATCTCGTCGAGCAACCTGCAAAGGTCATGCGCATTGGCAGCATGATCCGCCAACTGCTTGATGAGGTCAAGGCAGCCCCGCTCGACGACGCCAGCCGGGTGCGCTTGCGCGACATTCATCGACAGTCGATCAAGGAACTCGAAGACGGACTGGCCCCCGAACTCGTGGACGAGCTTGAAAGGCTGAGTCTGCCCTTTGGGACCGAGGCCCCTTCCGATGCCGAGCTCAGGATCGCTCAGGCACAGCTTGTGGGTTGGCTCGAAGGGTTGTTTCACGGCATCCAGGCGGCTCTCTACGCACAGCAGGTTGCAGCCCAAAGCCAGTTTCAAAACATCCGGATGGCATTGCCGGGCAGCCCGAGCGGCGACCAAAACAATCCGGACAGATCTGACGAAGGCAACACGTCGGGAGGTATGTACCTCTAGTCTTGGGCTCTGATTGTCACCGGGAAGAGAGCCCCATGGCTGTCGCCACATTCGCGAGCGCTCCCGCGTGCGCGCAACGTCCGCGCGAAGCAAACCGCCTCAACTGACGTCGCCGCCTAGAGGTATCGCCTGATCTCGGTGGCTGCGCCGTCAGCGTCGATATCACCGGTGACGTGGTCGGCCAATGCTTTGAGCTGATCAGGCGCGTGCCCCATCACGACGCCCCGACCGGCCCATTCGATCATTTCGAGATCATTGAGACCGTCGCCGATGGCAAGCACGTCAGCTGCGCCGATGCCGAGCTCGGAACATACCAGGTCTAGACCCGATGCCTTGGAGACACCTTCGGGTGCCAGGTCGAGCCAAGCGGTGTAGCCAATGTAGTAGTTGGTGCCTTCAAGACCGAGGTCGTAGACCATCGCCGAGAACGCTTCAAGAGAATGCTCGGGAGCGCGAATGATGACACGGGTGACCGGTTGAGCGATGAGCTCATAAATCGACTCGAGCTTCATCTGCCCGTTGATCTCACCGCCAGGGAACGGTTTGTTGACGCGATATCCCACCCCGAGTTCTTCGACCGCAACCATCGCATCGGGCACTTTTTCGAGGACAAGCTGCACCGCTTGACTGGCGTCGAAGGTGACCGCATGCAGCACCTTCGGCGGGTCATAACTGAAAACGACTGCCCCGTTGCTGGCAACGGCCAACCCGTCGGACATGCCGATCTTGTCGATCGCGTTGACGACACCGGGCATGGACCTGCCGGTGGAGATGACGATGTGTATGCCGGCGCGCCAAGCAGCGCGCACTGCATCGCGCACCGCTTCAGACATAACATTGTGGCCGTCGACGATCGTGCCGTCGACGTCCAAAGCCATCATTTTGGGTGAAAAGGTCAAGCGGTCGGCTCCATCACGTCACCCAAAAGCGGCCGCAACGCAGCCGGTACGCTGACCGAACCGTCGGCCCTTTGGTGGTTCTCGAGGATGGCAACAATGGTGCGTGTCATCGCGCACAAGGTGCCGTTAAGGGTCGCGGCTGCCTCGATGCCGGCACGCCCATCAGGTGCTGCGGTCCGCACCCGGATGTCGAGACGTCGACTTTGGAATTGTGTGCAATTGGACGTCGAGGAAACCTCACGGTATTTGCCCTGGGTGGGGATCCACGCTTCGCAATCGAACTTGCGCACGGCCGACGCGCCGAGGTCCCCGGCGGCCACATCGATGACGCGGTAGGGCAGTTCGAGGTCGTCGAGCCAAGACCGCTCCCAGCCGAGTAGCTTGTCGTGCATCGCGGCCGCATCCTCGATCGTGGTGTAGACAAACATTTCGACTTTGTCGAACCAATGAACCCGGAAGATGCCTCGGGTGTCCTTGCCATAGGAGCCGGCTTCGCGCCGATAGCAGGGACTGAAAGCTGCATACTTGCGCGGCATCGAGCCCGCTTCGAGGATTTCGTCGCTGTGGTAGGCAGCCAGCGGCACTTCGGAGGTGCCCACAAGATAGAGGTCGTCCTTGGGAAGGTAGTAAACGTCGTCGGCAGCCTGACCCAAATAGCCGGTGCCTTCCATGGCGCGCGGTTTGACCAGGGCGGGCGGAATCATGGGCGTGAACCCCCACTCGGCGGCCTTGCTCATCGCAAGCTGGGTGAGCGCGAGTTCAAGCCGTGCACCGATACCGGTCAAGAAATAAAAGCGCGCCCCGCTGACCTTGGCGCCGCGCTCGGTGTCGATTGCGCCCAAAATCTTACCGAGCTCGAGATGGTCCCGTGGCTCGAACCCTTCGGCGGCAAAATCACGTGGTGTCCCGACGGTGTCAAGGACAACGAAGTCCTCCTCCCCACCGGCCGGCGAGTCGGGCGAAGCGGTGTTGGGCAGCGTTTTTAGCAATGCTTCGAAGTCGGTGTCGGCCTCAACACGGACAGTCTCCGCGGTCTTGACCCGGCCGGCGAACTCTTTGGTCTTGGCCAGCAACCTTTGCTTTTCCTCGCCGACAGCTTTGGCGATCAACTTGCCGACGTCTTTTTGTTCGGCTCGTAGCGCCTCGAAGTCAGCGATCGCCGAACGACGACGCTCATCTGCCTGAAGGAGTTGATCAACAATCGCGGTCGATTCACCCCGACGCTCCTGCGCTGCACGAATCAAGTCGGGGTCAGAGCGCAACAGCCGTACATCAATCACTCCCCTAGCCTATCGGCGACCGTAGACACGTCGCTGTGCGACGTCACCGCGCCAGTCCATTAGGCTGAGTCGACTCGTCCACAATCCGACGGAAGAACCACGTGCAAATCGATTTGCGCCGCGCGCAACCCACCAGACCCGGTGCCCTCGGAACTCTTTTCGGCCTCTTGGCACTGATCTTCGCGGTGGCGTGCGTCTTGGTCGCCACCGGCGCCGTCTGGCTCACCGACATCGACGAATCCGTCGCGCAGCGCGCCTACGATGTGAGCGCCGGTCACAGCACCTTCATCGCGGTGCTCGAAGCCGTCGCACTGTGGGCCGGCCCCAACGCGATCAGAGTTTTGCTTGTCGCGGTCGCCGTTGTCCTGTGGGTACGGCGCCAACGCGTGCTAGCCATTTGGGTTGTCAGCACCGCCCTCGTCGAAGTCGTCCTCGCTCCATTAGCCAAAGCGATCTTCGACCGCCCACGACCCCTGTGGAAGGTGCCGCTGACCGACATCGGCCAGTCATCATTCCCCAGCGGACACGCCGCAGCGGCCGGCATGCTCGCCGCGATCGCAATCTTGGTCTCCATAGTTTTGACCGGCCGCGGCTGGAAACGTCGGCTCATCATCGCGTTCTGGGTGCTGGTCGGACTGCTGATCGCCTCGGACCGCATCCTGTTGGGTGTGCACTATCTCAGCGACGTCATCGCCGGTTTAGCGCTCGGAGCACTCATCCCGTTGGCGACGTGGTTCATTGCCATCCGACGTGGTGTCCCGATGCCGCACCCGCCGGCGGCAATAACCGGCACCGGCAACAAGAAGGCAGCCGTCATCTTCAACCCGATCAAGATCGGTGACGTCGAAGTGTTCAAAGAGCGAGTGCGCGGTGTCGCGGCCCGCGATGGCTGGAGCGAACCACTCTGGTTTTCCACCACGATCGAAGACCCCGGCATTGGGCAGGCTCACGCAGCCCTCGAAGCGTCGGTGGACCTCGTCGTAGCAGCAGGCGGCGACGGCACCGTACGGCTCGTGTGCCACGAGCTTGCTCGCACCGGCACAGCGGTGGGAATTCTGCCGCATGGCACCGGCAACCTTCTCGCGCGCAACGTCGGCTTGCCGCTGAACATCAAGGACGCGCTCGACGTCGTGTTCGGTGGTCAGGATCGTGCCATCGACCTCGTCACGTATTCGTCCGAGGCGCAATCAGATACCAGCTTTCTGGTGATGGCGGGCCTGGGCATGGATGCGGCGATCATGGACGGCGCACCTGATGAGCTCAAGAAGAAGATCGGCTGGCTTGCCTATTTTGTCGCCGGCACCAAATCACTGCGTTTTCCGGCCACCAAGGTGCAGATCTCCGTTGATGACGGCGAGTTCAAAAAATTCAGAGCGCGCACCGTGGTGGTCGGCAATGTCGGATTCCTGCAAGCCGGGCTGCCGCTGCTGCCCGACGCTGTGATCGACGACGGCGTACTCGACGTTGTCGTCATCGCGCCGAAACGATTCCTCGGGTGGCTTTCGATCGTTTTTCGGGTCATCACGAGGCAAAAGCGCACCAATGACCGCCTGGGCCGTATGACCGGACGCAAGGCCATCATTCGTGCCGAGCGGCCGACGCCGATGCAGCTCGACGGTGATCCCATCGGTGACGGGTCCGAGATCGTCGCCGAGGTCCAGCCCGGAGTGCTCTTGGTCAGGGTGCCGCTCGGACCTGTTGCGGCAGCGCAGGCCAGACGCGCTTAACGGCACTTTTCAATCGGCCGAGGGCACGATAGCGGTGATGACCGTCCCGTCGGCGCGGCGACTACCAGCCTTCAACACCGGCAGACCGTCGATTCGCGGCCCCTGATCCTTGAGCGCGACGGCCACCGGCTGTCCCGCGCACACGGTGATCTTCTCACCGCGCACGGTCACGGTGGCCCGGTCGCCGTCCTCGACAACGAGCTCGAGTCGTTCGGATTCGACCCGTATGCGTAGACGCGTCCCCTTGAGCGTCAACCGGGAGGTCAGCGACTCCCAGGTGCTCGGCAGCCGTGGATCGATCGTGAATAGTCCCTCATAATCGCGGAAGCCACCAAAGCCGCACACGAGCGCACGCCAAATACCGCCCGTCGATGCCACGTGCACACCGTCGGCAGTGTTGCCGTGCAGGTTCGCGAGGTCGACAAACAGCGACGAGGTGAAATAACGCAAGGCCAGATCGTGGTAGCCGACCTCGGCGGCAATGATTGCCTGCACCACACCGGACAGGGTTGAGTCGCCGGTGGTGATCGGGTCATAATACTCAAAATCGGCGAGCTTCTCTTCGGCGGTGAACTTGTCGCCCTGCAAAAACAATGCCAACACCACATCGGCCTGCTTCAGCACCTGGAAGCGATAGATCACCAGCGGATGATAATTGAGTAACAGTGGCCGCTTGTCGACCGGCGTTTTGGCCAGGTCCCACATCTCACGGTCCAGGAAGTGCGCCGCCTGAGGGTGGATGCCCTGATGGGTGTCGAACGGTATGGCCAACGCTTCGGCAACACGCGCCCAGTCGTCGGATTCTTCAGAGCCCAATCTCAGGCGCATCACCATGCGTTCGTATGCCGTCGGGTTGTTTTTACGTATCTGTTCGACGGCGTCGACAGCGCGGCGCAAATTGAACCGTGCCATCACGTTGGTGAACAGATTGTCGTTGACCACGGTGGTGTATTCGTCCGGACCGGTCACCCCATGAATGTGGAAGGTGCCGCTCTCCCCTTTGCGCCAAAACCCCAGGTCGGCCCACAGACGGGCCGTCTCGACCAGGATGTCGATGCCTTCGCTGGTCAGGAACTCCTCGTCGTCAGTGGCGGCCACATACTGGCACAGGGCATACGAAATGTCGGCATCAATGTGATATTGAGCGGTGCCGGCCGCATAATATGCCGACGCTTCCTCACCGTTGATGGTGCGCCACGGAAACAGGACACCCTTTTGCGTGAGCTGTTCGGCGCGTCGCCGGGCTGCGGGCAGCATGGCGTAACGAAATCGCAACGCAGCGCGGGAGGCGTGCGGCGTGGTGTAGGTCAAAAACGGCAACACATAAACCTCTGTGTCCCAGAAGTAGTGGCCACCATACCCCGAACCGGTGACTCCTTTCGCGGGGATTCCGGCCTCTTCGGCGCGAGCACTGGCTTGAGCGATTTGATAAAGATTCCAGCGCAAAGCCTGTTGTACCTCGGGTTGGCCCTCGACTTCGACGTCGGAGCGCTCCCAATATCCCGACAACCAGGCCCGCTGGTCGTCGAATTGCTCCTCGATGCCGCTTTGCGCCGCGCGATCCAGTGTGCGGTCGCAACGGTCTGTTAGTTCGCGCGGCGGCACCCCCCGCGACGTGTGATAGGCCACCGTTTTGGTCATCGAGATGGTCTGTCCGGGCATCGCGTCGACATGGTAGACAATCTTCGCCATGTCTTCGTCGACACGGACATAACTGCTGAAAGCATTCGCGGTGTCCATCGTATGGTCTGCAGCGCACGCCAACGTCATCCCACTGCCGGCGCACCGGTAGGTCAAACCCACGCGCTGATCCTCGTCATCACCGCGGTGCCCCTTGGGCATCAAAACCCGGCGGCTCATCGGACTCGCTCGGCGCGGATCGGTCTGCGCAGCTTCGCCCATCGCCGCCGCAGCCACATGATATTCGTCCTCACCGTCCTGCCTATTCAACATCTGCGAGACCAATGCCACCGGCGCGGACTCATCGAGCAGCGTGACGTCATAGGTGATGACCGACAGGTGCCGCTGGGTGAAAGACACCATCCGCCGCGAACTGATCCTGACCCGTTTGCCCGCCGGTGTACGCCACAAGATATCCCGGCACAACACGCCCTCGCGGAAGTCGACCGAGCGACGATATTCGAGGAGATTGGCCACCGGCAACAGGAGGGGCTCGTCGTCGACATACAGCCGGATCGTTTTTGCATCGGGCACGTTGACGATGGTTTGTCCCACGCGAGCAAAACCATAGGCCTCTTCGGCGTGTTGGATGGGCCACGTCTCGTGAAAACCGTTGATGTAGGTTCCGTGCATGTAGGTCTCTCGACCCTCTTCGACATTGCCGCGCATACCCAGGTATCCGTTGCCGACCGCGAACATCGTTTCGGTGCGCCCAAGGTCTGAACTGTCATAGAAGTCCTCGACGAGCCGCCACGGGTCAGCGGGGAACCGCGTGCGGTCGAGGTGGTCGCCGACGGGCGGCGGCACATGCGATGCTCCGATGTAGTTCATAGGGTTACCAACTCGGCGAGATCGTCGACGACCTGGTCAGCGCCGGCGTCGGTGAGCGCATCGGCGCCGGCGCCCCGGTTGACGCCGACCACGAGGCCAAAGCCGCCGGCGTGGCCTGCTGCCACACCCGAGATCGCGTCTTCGAAGACAATCGACCGCTCGTCGGTGACATCTAGTTCCCGCGCTGCAAAGGCGAAGGTGTCAGGAGATGGCTTGCCCGCCAAGTGGTTCTTGACCGCTACCGTGCCGTCGATGATGACCTCGAAACGGTCAAAGAGTTCTGCTGCCTTGAGCACCACGGAGGCATTGCGCGAACTCGACACGATGGCCAATTTGAGGCCGCGCTGTTCGAGTTCGTCAAGGAGCGCGACCGAACCGGGATAGGGTTCAACGCCTTCGATCTCGAGGATTTGCGCGAAAATGTCATTTTTGCGATTGCCCAGACCGTGGATCGTGTCCTCATCGGCTGAGTCATCCGACCCGCCCTCGGGCAACTCGATGCCGCGCGCTGTCAACAGCGAGCGCACCCCGTCATATCGTGGTTTGCCGTCGATATGAGCAAAATAATCGGCTTCGGAGTATGGCGTCGCTCCCCGTCCTTCCAGGTATGGCGCAAACAATTGTTCCCATGCACGCATGTGGACGAGCGCCGTCGGCGTGATGACCCCGTCGAGATCGAACAGGGCAGCGTCATAGTCGTTCCATTCCATGGTTTGAGCGTATGCGGTTTTCGATCATGGTGAGCGACGGGGAGGCCATGTCGCGCGACGAAGTGCCACCAAGGCAGGGACCCTCGACTCTCCCCTAGGCTGGGGGTATGCGAGTCAACAGTGAAGTCGGCCGGCTTCGTACGGTCATGTTGCACCGGCCGGGCCCCGAACTGCTGCGGCTGACACCACGCAACAACGATGCGCTGCTTTTTGATGGGATCCCGTGGGTCGAGCGCGCACAGGAGGAGCACGACGGTTTTGCCGACGCACTGCGTGCCCGCGGCGTTGAGGTCCTTTACCTGATCGATTTGCTGGTGGACACCCTTGCAGTTGACGAGGCGCGCGACGCCGCGATCGCCCACGTGGTGGCCAGTCCTCGACTCGGAGACGCGTTGCGCAACTATTTGTCCGATGCGCTTGCCGAATTCGATGCTCAAAGCCTTGCCGGGGTCATCACAGCCGGCATCCGCAACGACGAACTCGCAAATTCGCCGCCTAGCATCGTCACCAGCCTGCTCGCAGCAGACGAGTTCATCATCGACCCGCTCCCGAACCTGTTGTTCACCCGCGACTCGTCCGTGTGGGTCGGCGACCACGTCGCATTGACAAATTTTGCCATGACAGCGCGGCAGCCTGAGTCGCTGATCACCCGGCTGATCTATACCCATCATGACCGTTTTGCCCAAACCGCCCGACTCGAGGGCGCCGCGTATGTCGAGGGTGGGGACGTACTGCATCTTAATAACGGCGCTATCGCAGTCGGCGTCGGCGAACGCACCACGCCCGGCGGGTTCGAACACCTCGCCCGGCAGGTCTTTGCCGAAGGACTTGCCACGAGTGTGCTGGCGGTGCCTGTTACGCAAGAACGCGCCACGATGCACCTCGACACGATCGTCACGATGGTCGACGTTGATGCTGCGGTGATGTACCCCAATATCAGCGACACGTTGCAGGCCTACCCGGTTACCGCCAACGGCGATGCCGATGAGGCACAGGCGGTAGACCTCCAGATCAGCAAACCCGAACCGTTCGCCATTGCCGCTGCCCGAGCGATGGGGATCGACATGTTGCACATCATCGACACCGGCCTCGACGCGGTCACCGCCGAACGCGAACAATGGGATGACGGCAACAACACGTTGGCGATCGCACCACGCGTGGCAGTGGCCTATGAACGCAACGAGCGAACCAATGAGCGGCTCGCCGAATACGGTATCGAAGTCGTTGCCATTCGCGGCTCGGAGTTGGGCTCAGGCCGTGGCGGTCCGCGCTGCATGTCGTGTCCCATTGACCGCGACGCCGTCTGAACCCCGTACAAACGGCGACTGAGTCAGCGGATAGTCAGTTGACGATTGGCCAAGCCGTTGCGTGCTGACCGCTGGGCCGAAGTCAACGGTGAGGTGTCGCCGAGCGCATCGTCAAGCCGGTCCGCAAAAGCAGCAGCGGGCTCCTCAAAATCGTCTGCGTCCAATGCGGGCGGCAGGTCCCACACCGGCACCAGCAACCCATGGGCTCGAAAGGAGCCGATGAGCCGGGTGTCGTCGCGGAGCGCGCTGCGCCCTGCCTCATGTAAACGAGCCAACGCATTGAGAAGTTTGGTTTCGTCGTGTGACATCACCCAGCGCAGAAAGTGCCGGTCACCGATCTCGGTCCAGTAGGCCGCATCGACACCGGAAAGCCGTACGGTCGGGGTGATCGACTCATTGGCCGCCTGAAGCATTGATCGCACCGGCGCCGACTCATCAACACCGTCGACCCAGTAGTCGAAGCTGCTATAGACCTCGACCGCAAAGTCCGAATCCGGCGCAATCAAGTCCTGCAACCGGTTTCCCACACCTGGATCACCCATGGCGATCGGATTGCCCGGTGCCGTTTCGAGTCCGACCTCAACGGCATGTGCGAGGTCGCGGCTGATGTCACCGAAGTTGTGCTGCACCTGAAGGCCGATCCAGATTTCACCGTCGGGGCGGACCAATCCGGGATTGGCGCCCGGCAGTAGCGAACATACACGGACCGTTTTGTCCGTGCCGTTGATCTTTATCGTGCCGCTCGCAGCGGGCACCATTTCGCGCAGCGCCACCCAGTCACTCTCGTGCGGCAAACCTGCAAACGTCCGCACCACATAGGGCATTTCTGCTTTGACCGGCTTGCTGCGGCCGCGCGATTTTTTACCCATGGTTCCCTTGCTCGACGACTCGGGTGTGGCTAGTGGGCCGAGAGGGTGAGCTCTGCATGCACGCTGGTGCCGGCAGAGGCGTCGACCCACCAGCGTTCGGCGACGGTGTTGATGATCGAGAGCCCGCGTCCGCTGAGCGAATCTTCGTCGAACTCGATGGGCGTCAGCGTCTTGGCGTTTCCGCCGTCACACACGCACAGTTCAAGAAGTTCGCGCTTCAACTTCCACGAAATCTCAAGCATCCCATTTTCGGTGGGTGCACCATGGCTGACAGCGTTGGCGATCATTTCGCTCACCACGATGAGCGCATCGTCAATCAGACTGGCCGGTGAGCGGTTGATCGTCAGGAACGCAGCCAACTTGGTGCGCGCCATACTCGGCGTCGACGGAGCGAAAGGAAGGCTAATCGACTGAGTGATGGGCATCTAGGACCTCACCGCTCCCAAACACATACCGGCAGCCGAGACGACGAAGCTGGAGCCCGTTACTGCAACATCCATGTCCCCCACGGTAGCGACTACCGCCACCAAAAAGCCAATCGTAGTTAACATTAGGCCCAAATTCGCCAGCTTGTTGTCACCTTGTATGTCGGTGCCGAGGCCGCTCCACCACTGCCCGAGAACGGCGCCGGTCACCCCGAGGCCGACATAGCAAATCGTCCTTATCGGTGCGTCTGCGCTGAGCAAGAGGACCAGGATGCCGACCGCGTAGATGACCAGCGCGGCGACCATGCGAAACACGATGGCAGCGGCGTTGGTGCGCAGCACCGATGGTTCGCTCATGAATCTGCCCCTCTGCTTCGCGTTTATCCTGACAAAGGCAGGATAGTTCCATGGACGACAACGCGGTACCAACAGTAAGCATCGACACGCTCGGTCAGACTCTTCCCGCGGAGCTGTCCGTGCTCGACGTGCGCGAAGACCATGAGTGGGAAGCCGGTCACATCGAGGGCGCGTTGCACATCCCGCTTGGCGATCTGGCCGATCGTCGTGGCGAAATCGACCCTGCTGCACGGACCGTGGTGGTGTGCCATTTGGGCGGGCGGTCGGCCCGTGCCACCGCATACCTGGTGCACAACGGGTTCGATGCGGTAAACCTCGACGGCGGTATGGAAGCCTGGGAGGAAGCCGGACTACCTGTCATCTGAGACCACCTGCAAAACCAGCCTGCAAAACCAATGAGCCTGACGTTTGGGCCCCAAAATCATCGAAAATGGGGCCGAAACGTCAGGCTCAGTTGGTTCGTGAAATTACTTGGCTGCAGCCTTGAGCTTGGAGCCGGCACTCACCTTGACGCCAAAGCCCTCAGGGATCTGAAGGGCTTCGCCGGTGGCGGGGTTGCGTCCCGTACGCGCCGAACGCTTGACGCGCTCGACTGACAAGATGCCCGGAACCTGGACTTTGTCGCCATTCTTGACCGCGTCGATGAGAACCTCACCGAGAGCAGTCACGACTGAATCAGCGTCGGACTTCGTGGTGCCAGCCTTATCTGCGATGGCTGCAACGAGTTCACTACGGTTCACAAGTTCTCCTCAAAAAATTGGCTTCATTCGATTGTGTGCACTTGGCAGCCTAGGGTTATTTGCCGAGAAATCAAGGATTTAGCGGTCTCGGCACGCCACAAACCGTCTAATTTCTCCATATTCGGGGCAACGGAGCGCTCAACAGGCTCTCGAGCGTCGCCAAATAGCGGTCCCTGGGCCACTGTTCGACGCCGAGCGACTTCAGATGCGGCGTCTGCCACTGGACGTCGACGAGGCGCCGAACACCATCGTCGAGCAGGTCAACCAACGCCGCAAGTGCTGTCTTCGAAGCGTCGGTTTCGCGATGAAACATCGATTCTCCGCAAAACAGTCCACCGAGGGCAAGACCATACAGCCCGCCAACGAGTTCGCCGTCCTGGTTGCGGGTTTCGATGGAGTGCGCCCAGCCAAGTCGATGGAGTTCAACGTATGCAGCGCGTATGGTCGAGTCGATCCACGCTCCGTCGCGGCGCGGATCGGCGCAACAGTCGATGACTTGGCTGAAGGCCTCATCGACGGTGGTGGTGAAACGCTTTCGGCTCTTGCGCAGCGAACGGCTTTCACGGAAGTTGCTCAACTGCAACACCCCGCGTTGCTCCGGTGACCACCAATACAGTGAGTGGCCATGCGGCATCGGAAAGAGCCCCATGCGATAAAACTTCAGAATCGTGCCCGGCTCCAAGTCGGCGCCCTCCGCGACACAATCGGTGCCTTGAGGCCAGGAACGCGCGTCGAAATCCCACAGCGACGGCTCCGGTTCGACAGCAGGCATACCGCGATCGTAGTTGGCCAACGTGCCCGAAACACTTCGCAAACGTATTGTGGTCCCATGGGAATTGGAAGCTCCGCTGCCGGCAAAGCAGGCACCAAGTTGGCGCCTCAAGTCGCCGCCAGCTACGTCCGCAACGTCCTCGACCACGCAATCGACGGGATCGGGCCGATCAGATCGGCAATCGTCTCCGCCGACTCCAAGCTTGTCGCCGCCGACGGAGACATCGAATCAGCGGTGCGGGCGCTCATCAAGCAGCACACTAAGTTGGCGGGCGTCGAGGGTCTCGTGACCAACATTGGCGGTCTGACTACCCTCGCGGTGTCGGTGCCTGCCAACGTCACCGGTCTCGCGCTCATTCAGTGCCATCTCGTTGCCGGAATCGTCTACCTGCGCGGTTATGACCTTGAGGATCCACGGGTGCGCAACGCCATCCTCACCTGCATGATGGGCAGCGACACCGTCGAGGATCTCGTCAAACGCAAGAAGCTGCCGTCGACGCCTATGGCGTTGGCCACGTCGCCGGTGCACGACCCGGTGCTCGACAAGCGCATCTCCTCCGAGGTGACCGCCGAATTGGTCGGCAAGATCGCCGGCCGTCGCGCTGCCACTCTCATCGGCCGGCGGATCCCGCTGCTCGGCGGCGCCGTCGGTGCATCAACCGACGCCTACGCGACCTGGCAGATTGGCAAATACGCGGCCGAAGAGATGCGCGATCGCCGACTGAGGTCATGACGATCCCGGACGCAACCGCGAGCCCGCAACTCAATCAGCGGGTGTGCCGAGCGCCCGCACCACAGCCGACGGGCTGGGGCGTCCGAGTTCGTCGGCCATCCACACGCTGGTTCGTACGAGCGCATCGAGGTCGACGCCGTGCTCGATGCCCAGTCCCGTGAGCATCCAGACGAGATCCTCGGTCGCCAGGTTGCCGGTCGCGCTCTCGGCGTAGGGGCAACCGCCCAGCCCACCTGCGGATGCATCGAAGGTAGTGATGCCCGCCTGCAGCGCCGCATAGGCGTTGGCAAGCGCTTGGCCATATGTGTCATGGAAATGCATTGCGAGTCGATCGACACCGACGCCGGTGCTGACGAATGCGTCGATGAGGGCGCCGACGTGGGCCGCGGTGGCGACGCCAATCGTGTCGCCCAGCGACAATTGCGTAGCGCCGAGATCGAGTAAACGGCGACCGACGGTGACGACATCGGCCATCGCCACGGGGCCCTCCCATGGGTCGCCGAAACACATCGAGACGTAGGCCCGCACGTCGACACCGGCTTCAAGCGCCCGCTTCACGACCGGTTCAAACATGGCGAACTGGCCTTCAAGGGTCGAGTTCAGGTTCTTTTGCGCAAACGTTTGCGTCGCGCTCGCGAAGATCGCGATATGACGACACCCCGATTCGAGGGCGCGGTCGAGGCCGCGCTCATTGGGCACCAAAACCGGCAGCGGGCGCGGTCCAGACACATCGACGGCGGCAACCACCTCGGCCGCATCGGCCAATTGCGGCACCCAGGTGGGGTGGACAAAACTTGTCGCTTCGACAATCGACAGCCCGGCGGCAAGTAGGCGTCCGATGAAGGCAATCTTGACGTCGGTTGGTATGACGGTCTTCTCGTTTTGCAGACCGTCGCGTGGCCCAACCTCGTAGATCGTGACCTGCTCGGGAAGACCGGCACCCGATACCACCATCGGCACTGTCATAAGCGCTCCTGGGCACTGCCTTGCGCAACGTCCGCAGCAGGTTCGACGGTGAAGAGCCGGTCTCCCAGCGCCACCTGTCTGCCGACCGTTGCCTCGACGACCGAAACGCGTCCGTCATGGGGGGCTTTGAGGGCGAGTTCCATCTTCATGGCCTCCATCACACCCAGCACGTCTGCGCGGGTGACATCATCGCCGACAGCAACCGCCACCGACAACACCGTTCCTGGCATCGGCGACACGACATCGGCATCGGCGAGTCCAAGAGTTGCGCTGGCACGCATCGGATCGGGTGCGGTGAAGCGCCACGGCTGTCCTTCAAAAACGATCGTGATGCTCGCGGCGTCGACGACTGCTTCGACGCCCGCATCGTCGACGCGGGCAAACTCATAGTGGGTACGCTCACCGGTTTCGTCGACCAACGTGATGCGCACCGGAGCGGGTTCGGCTCCCAGACGCCACCCGTCGCCACCTCCATATGGATGCCCGTCACCGGTGATGCGGTGTTGGGCCCATTCGTGCGCGGCTGCCACACCGGCCGCCGCGGGGACAGCCGGGCGGGTGAGCAACGCCCCTGCTTCGGGATCAGCATCAAGCCAGGCGGTATGGACTTTTCCGTCGCGAAACATGTCGCTTGACACGAGGCGGCGTAAGAATCCGGTGTTGGTGGTGAGCCCGAAGATCGCGGTCTCATCCAGAGCATCGACGAGCGCCAGTCGGGCTGCCTCGCGGTTGGCGCCGTGCACGATGATCTTGGCGAGCATCGGGTCGTAAGCGGTGGAGACCTCTTGGCCGCCAGCCAGTGCCGCGTCGACGCGTACCCCCGTCGGCCACACCACCTTGGCTGTATGGCCCGCCTGCGGGAGGAAACCCGAGTAGGGGTCTTCGGCGTAGATGCGGGCTTCCATCGCATGCCCGCGTTGCACGATGGCGTCCTGGGTCATCGGCAACTCGGCGCCGGCGGCGACCGCGAACTGCAACCGCACCAAATCCCAACCGGTGATGAGCTCGGTGACGGGATGCTCCACCTGCAATCGGGTGTTCATCTCTAGGAAATACACGTCATCGCCACGGACCAGGAATTCAATCGTGCCGGCATTGGTGTAGCCGACCTCGCGGCACAGGGCGACCGATGACGTATGGAGCACCTCACGCACCGCCTCGCTGACGTACGGCGCGGGAGCCTCCTCGACAACCTTTTGATGTCGCCGTTGGACCGAACAGTCGCGCTCAAAGAAATGCACCACGTTGCCGTGCTGGTCGGCCATGATCTGGACCTCGACGTGTCGGCCGGTCTCCACGTACTTTTCGATGAGCAGGGTGTCGTCCCCGAACGCACTGGCCGCTTCACGCCGTGCGGTGGCGATGGCCGGTTCGAGGTCTGCGACATCGCGCACGATGTGCATGCCCTTGCCGCCCCCGCCGGCGGCCGCCTTGACGAGGACGGGGTAGGCGTCGACGGGCACGTCGTCTTCTGCGAAGCGCACGGTGACCGGTACGCCTGCCTTGGTGGCAATGTCGCGAGCCCGGTCTTTGCGACCCATTGTGTCCATGACATCGGCGGTCGGCCCGATGAAGATCAGCCCGGCCGCGGCAACACGGCGGGCGAATTCGGCACGCTCGGACAGGAAACCATAGCCCGGATGAATCGCTTCGGCCCCGCTGCGCCTCGCAGCATCGAGAATCGCATCGATATCGAGATAGGACTGTGTGGCCGGCGTCGGTCCGATGCGCAAAGCAACGTCTGCCTCCTGCACATGCAACGCTTCGCGATCAGCATCAGAGTAGACCGCGATGCTGCGAATTTCGGCCTTGGCGCACGCGCGAATGATGCGCCGCGCTATTTCGCCACGGTTGGCGATGAGAACACTCGAAAAGGTAGCCATGTCAGTCACATCCTGAAGACGCCGAAGTGGGGATCGGGTATGGGGGCATTGGCTGCGGCGGCAAGTCCCATACCGAGGACGCGACGTGTGTCGACCGGATCAATGATGCCGTCGTCCCACAGCCGTGCGGTCGAATAGTAGGGAGAGCCCTGCACCTCGTATTGGTCTCGCAAGGGCGCCTTGAACTCTTCTTCCTCGGCGTCGCTCCAGGTGCCGCCCTTGGCTTCGATGCCGTCGCGTTTGACGGTCGACAGCACCGATGCTGCCTGCTCTCCACCCATCACCGAGATTCGCGCATTGGGCCACATCCACAGAAAACGCGGGTCATAGGCTCGGCCACACATGCCGTAGTTGCCGGCCCCGAACGACCCTCCGATGACCACGGTGAATTTCGGCACCACCGAGCTGGCGACGGCGGTGACGAGTTTCGCGCCGTCCTTGGCGATGCCGCCATTCTCGTATTCGCGTCCCACCATGAAGCCGGTGATGTTTTGCAAGAACACGAGCGGAATGCCGCGTTGATTGGCCAGTTGAATGAAGTGGGCACCTTTGAGCGCTGATTCGGAGAACAGAATGCCGTTGTTGGCCACGATCGCGACCCGGTAGCCCCAAATGCGGGCAAACCCGCAGACGAGGGTTTCTCCGTAAAGCGGTTTGAACTCGTGCATCCGCGATCCGTCAACAACACGGCGGATCACTTCGCGCACATCGTATGGTGTGCGCCCGTCGACCGGGACCACGTCATACAAGCCCGCAGGGTCTTCGGCGGGTTCTTCGACCTCATATCGCGTGCCCTCGTCGATCGTGGGTCGCTCCAACGTGCCGACAATGGACCGAATGATGTTCAAAGCGTGCGCATCATCTTCGGCCAGGTGGTCTACGACTCCGGACGTACGCGCATGGACGTCACCGCCGCCGAGGTCTTCTGCGGTGACGACTTCACCGGTGGCCGCTTTGACCAGCGGTGGGCCGCCGAGGAAGATCGTTCCCTCGTTCTTGACGATGACCGATTCGTCGCTCATCGCCGGTACGTAAGCACCACCGGCTGTGCAGGAACCCATCACGGCCGCAATCTGTGCAATTCCCCGGGCAGACATGGTGGCTTGGTTAAAGAAGATGCGGCCAAAGTGCTCGCGATCAGGAAACACTTCATCCTGCATTGGCAGGAAGGCACCGCCGGAGTCAACGAGATAAATGCACGGCAGCCGGTTGTCGGCGGCGATTGTCTGAGCGCGCAAATGCTTCTTCACCGTCAACGGATAGTAGGTGCCTCCTTTGACCGTGGCATCGTTGGCGACGATCATGCATTCGCGCCCTTCGACCCGGCCAATACCGGTGACGATGCCCCCGCTGGGAACGCCCCCGCCATACATCTCGTAAGCCGCCAATGCCGCCACTTCGAGAAACGGAGCGCCGGGATCGAGCAACCGATCAACCCGTTCTCGAGCAAGGAGCTTGCCGCGGCCCACGTGCTTGTCGCGGGAGGCTTGCGACCCGCCGACGCGCACCACAGCCAGCCGTTGACGGAGTTCTGCAACGAGTTCACGCATGAAAACATGTTAACGGTCATTAACCTAATTGGTCTACACTGGCGCAGTGATCGTCGCCCGCAAGCAGCAGATCCTCGATACTGCGGCGCTTTTGTTTGCCGAACGTGGCTTTCACGGCGCCTCCGTCAACGACATCGGTGCGGCCTGCGGCATCTCGGGGCCGGCCATCTACAAGCACTTCGGAAGCAAGGACGAAATCCTCGCCGCTTCACTCACCCAAATCAGCGCCGTACTGCTCGAGACCGGTCAAAAGCGCTGCGCGAATTCGACCGGTCCATGCCAGGCACTTGACGCCCTGATCGGGTGGCACACCGACTTTGCACTCGCGCATCCGGCGTTGATCATCATTCAGGAGCGCGAATGGACCAATCTGCATGCCGCAGGCCGCAGTGAGGTTCGACGCCTCCAGCTGGCCTATGTGGACCTTTGGGTTGATGTCGTGCGGTCGTTGCGTTCGGATCTGGATCGAGCCGAGGCGCGGGCCGCCGTGCAGGCAACCTTCGGTTTGCTCAACTCGACGCCACACAGTGCCCGCATCGGCCGGTCACGGATGCGCGAGTTGCTCCACGCGCTCGCACTTAGCGCTCTGGGAGCTCCGCTCAGCGGCCGCTGACCTAGGTCGACAGTCGTGAAGTTGACCGTAAGGGTGTTCATCCTCCGCCGGTGGAGCCGGCGAAGTGCTGTTCGCGCGAAGTGTGCGAAACGACACCACTGCCGCGGCCAATGCGATGACGATGCCCGCAGCGGCCGTGTTTTGCACGCCGATGTCGAAAGCCGCATGCGCAGAGGCAAGCAGATCGTCGCCGACCCAATTCCGATAGTGCGAAGCGGCCTCGACCGCACCACCCAAAGTTTCGACCGCGTTGTCAGCCGAATGCTCCTGGATGACCTCCGGCACCTGCAAATGCTGTTGATAACTCCGCGTGAGGATACTGCCCAGGACCGCGGTCCCCAGCACTGCGCCGATCTCGTATGCGGTCTCCGAAATTGCCGCCGCACTGCCCGCCTTGTGCGCCGGAACGCTGGCGAGCATGAGGTCATTCGTCAGCGTTTCGGCGAGCCCGATGCCGATACCGAGCACCGTGAACGCGATGCCGAAGGTCAGCATGGTCGGGGCGTCCCCGATGAAAACCACGATCGCGTAACCGGCCGCCGACAGCCCAAAGCTCGCGCTGACCACGATGTTTGCGGCCACATGTTCGACCAGGCGCACGGCCACGAACCCGGCGACGATGGTCGCGATCAGGCCTGGCACGAGCACCATTGCCGCCTCGAGCGGATCCATCCCGAGTACCAGCTGCAGGAATTGAGCCCCAAAGAACACGAAGCCAGCCAGGCCCATCAGACTCAGCAGGTTGCTGACGATGGCACCGCTGAACACCCGGTTCGAGAAGACGTCAAGATCGAGCATCGGATGGCTGATCCGCCGCTGACGACGTACAAAGGCGATGGCACTGCCAATGCCCACGGCAAAGGCGGCCACGGCAACGTCGGTCACGCCTTGCTGCGCCAATTGCTTGATCCCGACGACCACCGGCAGCATGGCCGTCAGCGACAACACGATGCTAACCAGATCGACCGGTCCCGGATCGGGATCCATCGACTCCGGCACCACGAGGAGGGCAGCGGCGATCAGGACGATGATGATAGGCACGTTGATCAAGAACACCGATCCCCACCAAAAATGCTCGAGCAGCCACCCGCCGACGACAGGCCCCAGAGCGGCGCCGCCCGAAAACATGGCGGCCCAGACCGCTATGGCCAGCCGGCGCTGTTCGCGATTGATGAACAGATTGCGGATCAGCGACAGCGTCGAGGGCATGAGCGTGGCGCCGAATAGGCCCAGTAGTGCACGCGATGCGATGAGCGATTCAGCCGAACTGCTGTAGGCGGCAACAATCGACGCGGCGCCGAAGCCGGCGGCACCGATCAAAAGCAGACGACGGCGCCCAAGACGATCGCCCAAACTGCCCATCGCAATCAGCAGTCCGGCCAACATGAGCGCATACACATCGACGATCCACAGCAATTGGGCGCCGGAGGGTTGCAGAGCAACACTCAGAGCCGGCAACGCAAAACTCAACACCGTGTTGTCGATCGACACTAGGAGGACAGGAAGCATGAGCACGACAAGGGCCGACCATTCTCGCGCTCCAGCTCGGACCGGCGTGGGCCTGGCGGTGTGGAAAGTAGTCATACTTCCTCCTCTCAAGGTGATGTTGTTTCGTCACACTGATGGCAGTTTTGCAACTCTTAAACAGTACCGTCCAGACGGTACACTTTCAAATCGATATACTCGCCGCATGACAGCAATCCAGCGGCCCACACACGACCGACTTCTGGATGCTTTCGAAGCACTTTTGGTTTCGGGCGGGAGTCCGGCCGCAACTTTGGACGCGGTGGCCGCGAAGGCTTCGGTGTCCAAGGGTGGGTTGCTCTACCACTTCCCCAGCAAAGACGACCTCGTCACCGGAATGCTCGAGCGACTCCGAGTCCAGGGCGATGCGGATGTCGAACGCATGTGCACTGCCAAACAGGGACCGGTCGACTACTACCTGACCACCTCGGTCGACGACGGCAGCGACTTCGACAGAGCGCTCATTGCGGCAGCACGCATTGCCCAAGAAAGCGATCCCCGCGCCACCAAAGCTCTGCAAGACGTGCGCGATCGATGGTTTGCGGTGTTGCGCGAGCACTTGCTGGACGATCCGCTGGCGATGACGATCCAACTCATCGGTGACGGCTTGTACTTCGACGACACCATCGGCCTGGCCGACAAGACATCGTTGCAGCCCGTACGCGAGGTATTACGACGCCTCGGCGCGTTGCCGTGAAGCCCGCAGACGGGCGCGCAACGATCCATAATGCGCGCGTATTAACTCATGCGCATCAACGTACGGTGAATAGAGCATGGCCTTGTGGGTACAGCCACGTAGATTCCCCGAGAGACCCGATCCCGTCAGAGAAGGTGAACAACCTATGAAGTCCAAACTCGCAGCTGTCGTCGGCGCCGCAGCAGGTTATGTACTCGGCACCAAAGCCGGTCGAGAACGCTATGAGCAGATCAAGAAGACGACTCGCAAGTTGTGGAACGATCCCCGCGTCCAAGAAAAGCGGCATAGCGCGGAAAACGCCGCCCAGGACCTCGCGCGGGACGCTGGTGGGTCACTCAAAGACGCCGCAGGACACGTCCAGGACGCCGCCAAAGAAAAAACCGCCGGCAGCGACGATTTACGCAATCGTCCGTAGCGCGGTCGCGGTGCGAGGCCCCGGGATTCCCGGGGGCCTCTTTTCGTTCCCGCATACTTCTGGCTCGCGCGGGTACGCCGTCGACATGACTAACAATCCGAACGACAGCGCAACGAGTCCTGCCTCGCAACCATCGAATCCTGACCCGGGCCACCCCCTCCAGCCAGGAGCGCCAGGGACCGGAGATCCGACCTTTGCGGAGGAGGGTTGCTCTCAAACCGGACCTGCACCCGGTAGCGGTGACAACAACCCGACGATGAGCCCATCGGGTGCCGGCATCGGAACAGGCGGGCCCGACGAGGCCGAAGAGTCCGACGACGATTCCAACGACCTCCAGGGCGACGACCCTGCCAGTGGCGGTTCCTGACCCCCCCTACGCCGAGGAGGCTCGACGCGCCCGCCGAGGAGGCGGTTTGGTGGTACAAAACAGCCTCCTTGGTGGTACGAAACAGCCTCCTCGGCACGGTGGGTAGGGTGATGACGTGTTCCGGACCCAGTTCGCAGTCCTCGCCGGCAAATTGGCCCGTTGGATTGCCCGGCTCAAGGGTGGCGGTTCGGCGTTCCCGGGCCTGATCGTTGAAAAAATTGATCCGCTGTTCCTTCGTCGAACGCTGTCGACCGTCCCCCGCGGCATCGTCGTGGTCACCGGTACGAATGGCAAAACCACGACAACCAAGATGTTGGTGGCCATCTTGCGACAGCACGGGCTCGCGGTATTCACCAACCCGACCGGCAGCAACTTCACCCGCGGAGTCATCTCAGCAATGCTCGAAGAAATCTCCATCCGCGGACGGTTGCAGACCGACCTCGCCGTACTTGAACTCGACGAAGCGCACGCCCTCAAATTTGCAGCCACCGTCCAGCCCACGCATTCACTTCTCCTCAACGTTGCGCGTGACCAACTCGACCGTTTTGCTGAAATCGATCACACGGCGCGTCTTCTCAGCGAGTTGGCCGAGCAAACAAGCCGCGGCGTCGTGCTCAACATTGACGACTCGTTCGTCTCGCGCGCCCGAGAACGACTGGGCGCGAACATTGAGGTGCGCTACTTCGGCGTCGATCCGGCAGCCGCAGATCGGCTGCCCGAGCTTCAGGAAGCCGACGTCCGATTCGAAGGCGACGCCGAAAAAGCGACACCCGGCGACAACGACGGTCTCTTGCGACCCGTCGACGAAACCCATTTCGAGGTCGTATTTGGATCGCAGACGCTTGGCCCGCTCATACTCAAGCAGCGCGGCCTCGCGGCGATGATCAATGCGACTGCGGCGGCGACAACGGCCAAGCTCCTGCTTGGCAACGATCTCAGCACACCACAGATGTTGCAGGCACTCGAAAACGTCCATCCCCCCTTCGGGCGTGGCGAAGTGATCGATGCCGACGGACAGCCGCTCGAGCTTGTCCTGGTCAAAAATCCCGCCGGTTTCACCGTCGCCCTCGGCACCTACGGCGCAACACCAGTGGCCTCAATGATCGCCATCAACGACGACTATGCCGACGGGCGTGACGTTTCCTGGTTGTATGACGTCAGCTTCGAAGGTCTGCGCGACGACGGCGTCGCGATCACGAGCGGCACCCGCGCCTACGACATGGCGCTCCGTCTACGCTACGACGATGTTGCCGTTGCCCGGATTGAACCCGATCTCGATGCCGCGTTGGCACTGTTCCTGACGGAATACAGCAATGAGCCGAAACGGATCTTTTGCACCTACACCGCCATGATGCGGCTGCGTCGCAACCTGACTTCTCGTTATGGGCTTGCCGAGTTCGGAGCGGAACCCGCAGCGTGAGCGCCACCAAGGGCGCGATCAAAGTGGTCCACCTGTATCCGCGCGAGATGAGCATTTATGGTGACCTGGGCAACACCCGATGCCTGGCATCGCGCATTAGGTGGCACGGATACGAGCCCATTGTCGAGGGGCACCATCTGGGAGACACCCTGCCCGATGATGTGCACCTTCTTGTCGGCGGCGGCGGTCAGGATTCGGGTCAGGCGCGCGTCGAAAACGATCTCGAGCGCAACGCGGACCTGCTTCGCCAGCTAGCTGCTGACGGGTTGCCGATGCTGATGATCTGCGGCATGTACCAACTTTTCGGCCAAACGTTCACGACCGTTGAGGGTAAGCGCATCCCGGGCCTCGGCATCCTGGGTGTCACCACCCAGGGCAATGCCAAACGCATGATCGGTCCAGTTGTTCTGCAGACCGAATTCGGCGAGGTCGTCGGTTATGAGAACCATTCGGGATCGACGGTGCTTGCACAGGGACAACGGCCGTTCGGGACGGTCCGCCATGGTGCCGGAAACAACGGCAATGACGGCACCGAGGGCGCAATCACCCGAAACGTCTACGGCTCCTATCTGCATGGCCCCATCCTCCCGGCCAACCCTCGTCTTGCTGATGGGCTCATAGCATTGGCCGCCGAGCGCGCCACAGGCTCCGCTTTCGAACCCGCAGACATCGACGATTCTGTCGCCGACCTCGCCCGCATCCGCCAAATTCGCCGCGTGTCAAGATAGCGGTCAGCAGCCCACCCATCTCTATGCGTTGAGAGGGTCATAGCCACCCAAACGCATAGAGATCAGAAGAGCGCCCTAGCCGAAGGATCGCGGCTCGAATTCGGGTTTCATCTTTTCGATATTGGCCGTACGGGCGATCTTGGCGTTCTTGCCGCGCAGCATCGCGAACTGCAACCGCCGTTCGATAGCGAATGCACGGCGTACGCTCCCACGCCTTGTCTCGTTGAGCAGCTTTTTGGTTGCCGACACCGAGTCCGGTGAGCGCGTCATCAAGAGTTCGGCCAACGCGAGCGCATCAGCCAGCGGGTCGTCGCTGACATGCGTGACGAGGCCGAGTTCGGCGGCACGGGTACCGGTGATAATTTCGCCGGTCATCGCGAGGCGCTTGGCGACATCAGCGCCGACGAGTTCGCTGAGCGGCACGGTGCCGCTCATGTCGGGCACGAGACCCCATTTGGCTTCGAGTACCGACCATTGGCAATCCAATGTCGAGTAGCGAAAATCAGCGGCCAGCGCCAATTGGAGACCGGCACCGAAGACGTGCCCCTGTGTCACAGCGATCACCGGTACGGGGAGGGTGCGCCATACCCAATTGACGTGCTGGAAGTTGTTGGTCCCGCGCCACGGCAGCGGCACAAAATTGCGGACAATATTCGACGGCTTGCTCATCACGGAACCAAAATCTAAACCAGCACAAAACGACTCCCCGTTGCCGCGCAGGATCACGACTCTGATGTTGCGGTTGGTCTTTATTACTCGCGCCGCGTCGACGAGTTCAGACATCAGCAACAGATCGACGGCGTTGAGCTTGTCGGGGCGGTTCAAGGTGACGTAGGCAATGGGCCCGTCGATGTCGACGAGGACGCGAGCTTGGCTTTCCATAGTGCCAGAGCGTATCCGCGCTGACGGCACGACAAACCGGGCGGTGACTGATCGTTTCCGATCGGCCACCGCCCGGCTCATTTTTGTGACGGTGTTACTGGATGGTCAATAGATCACTTGGTGTTGATGGTGATCTTGGCGACGCCCACGAGGAGGTCCTCGGTGACCGCGTCAGTCTTGAACGTCTGGTTGAGCAGATCAGCGGCAACCGGGGAGATGAAGACCTTCGTGCCTTCAAGGATTGCCGTGTCGCCTTCGGTCTGGAGCGGCTGCAACGTCGTTCCGTTGAGTGTGAAGATGTATGCGCTGGTCACGGCAGTCTTGCCGTTGACCGCTACATCGCCATACACCCGTGAGGAGCCCGGATCGACGTTGAAGTTGGTCAACTCGACCTTCGTGTCACCGGCAGTCAGCGACAGGCCCGAGTTTTCGTGTTGGATCTGGCCAATCACGTATGGGGAGACAGTGCCCGGTTTGAAGTAGGTCACATTGCCGCCGGTGATCGGGAAGATCAGCGAACCATCGGTCAACTCGGCGTCTCCAACGACACCGGGAGCCAACTTGAGCGAGGTCAATGCGTCGGTGAAGCCCGTGTCGAGCTTGATTGCCGTGGTCTCACCGGTGAGGTTCTCCACCGCTGCGACGGGCTTGGGTGCTTCCTGCTTCTGCTCCGATGAGCTCGACGAGCTGGACGACGACTCACCATCGCTTGTTGAACTGCATGCGGTGAGCGGAAGTGCGGCCACTGCCATTACGGCAACGCCGGCAAAAAGCTTACGGTTTTTCAAACTAGTGATGCTGTACATGTGAATCTCATTCCCTAGTGGTCGTTCCCTTGTGGTCTTTGACTTTCACGAGGGATTCGCCACCTAGGGCATTAAGGATTGGTCACTATCGAAATTTTGTCAGTCAGGCCGTAAATCTCGCACGTAAGTCGGATCGGCGCCGATCCAGGAAATTCGTATACAACCGACGGTTTCCCGCATAATTGGGGTGGGTTCCATCGACGGTTTCTTTGCGCGCCAAGGGCGGCAAATCGATGAACTTGAAACCGTGCGCTTTCGCTGACTGGCGGACATAGCGGGCGATCACGGTCCGTTTCGACTGAAGCGTATAACCCCAAGGGGTGGCAATATAGACATTGCTTCGCGGGATTCGAAGCTGTTTTGCCAAGGCAGCCACCCGAGCCATATAGGTCTCGATGCCCTTTTGTGACTGGCGTGCAGTCAACAGAGTCTCCGCCCGGCCCACATGGCACTGCCGGAAGTCGTTACGTCCGCCGGCGATCACCAAGACGTCGGGGTCGGCCTTGGCGATGGCCCGAAGGCGGTCGGTGAAGGTGGTGCCGCGGCAGCCGATTCCACCTCGGCGGATGAATCCCGAGCCCGATTGCGCCGAGGTTGCCACGTCCATGTTGAGTCTGACAGCGACACGCTTCCACCAGCCCACCGATTTGGAACCCATGGTCGCCGATCCGCGTGCCGTCATCGAATCACCGACGACAAACATGCGATGTCGTGGCCGCGCCACATACATCACCAGAGAGGCCTTCTTGGCCGTGTTGACGTAGGCGCCGTAGCCAATGCGGACATGTGAACGTGTCGTGATCAGGGTGTTTGCACCCGACGAAGTCTTGACGCGCAGCCACGGGTCGGCAGCCGTGCCCGAGTATCGCAAGACAACTACTGGGCCTGTCTTGCACGAGGCCGCCACGTATTTCATCGAGGCAGGGCTTCGCCCCGTCTTGGCATAGGTGCGCGCAAACCGATCGAGACACGTATTGGCTGCCAACGCCGGCAGATTGTTTGCCGCGCGATTTTCAGCGACGTATGACCGGCTTGACGACGTGATGGAGTTGGCTTCGTCGGTGACTGCGCTGGCTGATGTCACCGACAGCAGCGGAAGCAAGAGCATGCCGCTGACGGTGGCGATCCAAAAACTAGCCGCTCGTCTAGGTGCGGATTGCCAACGGGCGCGGGGCATGGACGTCCTTACCGAGATCGGACCTTTTTGCGAAGGCTCCGTCAATTTACTACACGTTTTTGACGACGGCAGGCTTTTGGCGTGCGCATTCTAAACTGCCTGTGCCGACGCGGTCGGCGGTACACGGTCGTGCGCGAGGGGGGACTTGAACCCCCACGTCCTTTCGGACACTGGCACCTGAAGCCAGCGCGTCTGCCATTCCGCCACTCGCGCGAACACCACCATGTGTACAGTCCGCGCCGAAGCGCGCGACCGGCAATGATCCTAACAGAAGCCGGACTCGAAGCTTGCAGCTCCGGGGTTCACCCGCAGCTACCACCTTTGTTGTCTTATGAGGCCGTTTTGTTTCTCCCGCGCACCAAGAACCACACCAACGCCAGAACCGCCAGCACTGCGGCCACGATTGCGCTGATTGCGGCAATCCCAAGGCCTCCGCCGGATTGATCAGAATTAGCTGAATCAGACTTTTGGGCGCTCGCCGGCTGCTTGGTCAGATAATCGGGTTTACCTTCGCCGGCAACACCGGGCGTGCTGACGTTGATCGTCAGTTCGAGATCCCCTACCGCTTCGGCCTGCTCGGTGCCGCCGGTGATCCGGAATGCACAATAATAACCGCCAGCTAAAGCGCTGCGCTGATTGCGCATGTATGCCTCGTTGCGGTTGAGGTAGCGCACCGGCAGGGTGGTCGCGGTCGCATTAGCAGCCTTGTCGCCGGTCCACATCTGACTCGAGTCGGGTGCCACGATATTGGCGATCTGCCCGCCCTGAAAACCGTAGGTCTGCGCTTGAAGTTCAATGAAACCGGGGAAGTCCGACCCTGGTTTTGCCGACAGCCTGCCATCGCACACCAGTTGTTGACCCCAGTCAAGATCGACACGATAAAACAGCAGTTCGCCCGGCAGCGCCGTGTCGGAGTGAGTGCCAGCAGTCAGCGTCGGCGCATCGGTGGGACTCGTAGAACCCTGCGTCGGCTGTATGTCGCTGCTGAACGGCTCGCCGTCGACCTTGAAGTCCGATTCTTGTGCGGCCGGTGGCAAGCCTTCTGTCGTCTTGACTCCGGGCTCGGAGATAACTTGGACCGAAAGCGGTTGTGAATCGCTGAGCTTAGGCGATTCGACCGTCACGATGTAGGGACCTTTTCCACAATCGGAGCGCATTTTTGGCAACAGGCTGAAAGTCGTGGTGATGGGTGAGTTGCCGGTGAATGCGCCAATCCCAGTTTCTCTGGCCTCGGTCCCACATTGCTTGCCGTCCTTGGAGGCCACCGTCATCGCGATGTCGAGCCCATCGGCGGTACCCAGCCCAAGGGGTCGCAAGGTGGCCGCCAAATGCAGCGTCCCCTTTCCGGGATCGAGGACCGAATAGAATTCCTTGCCGCTGTCGCCGATGTCGTCCAACCATTGACCGTCGGTGATCTTCGCCGCATCGTCGGCCGACGTGGCACCCTCGATCGGCTTGCCAGCCGGCGCATATCCGCGTGCCGCCCGCACCGAGAGTCGTTCGAGAGTGTTGGGCAGATTGATCGCATCGGGTACGTCGTAGTAGGTGCCGCCGCCGGCGTTGGCGATGCACGACAACTGGTTGCGCGACTTCGCATCTACCTGGAGTCCAATGACGTCGACATGCAGCTCAGTGCCTGAGTCGGAGATCTGGCGGGCAATCTTGCACGGATTGCCGCCGCAGTTTTCTTCACCGTCTGAAACGAGCACAATGCTCTTGGAACCGCCTTCTGGTAGGTCGGCAGCGGCCTTCTTCAGGCTGTAAGCGATCGGGGTGTCGCCGAGGGGTTTCAGTTTGTTGACCCCAGCCTTCAACGCACCCTTGTCGACCTGTTTCACCGGCACAACCAGGTCTGAGTCGGTGCACGACTTGGGCCCGTCCTCGACACTCGCGCCATAGACACGCAATCCGACTGCGGCATCAGCTGGCAACGCGGCGATGACTTTGCCCAGACCGACCTTGGCCGCTTCCATCCGGGTTTGGCCATTGCCGGCCTGCTCCTTCATCGATCCTGAAGAATCGATCAGGATCACCACTGAGCTTTCCTTCGCCGACGTGGCGGCCCACGCCATGGCCGGAGCAGAGCCCAGCACCACTGCGACGAGCAGCGCAGTCGTGACGTGGACGGCTGGATTTTTGGTCAATTTCCCCCCAAGCATTGGCTAAGTGTACGGTCTTGGTATGTCGGCTCGACGTACGGTGCCGCGCCGTTGACCGTGGCCGCAATTGGGGAACTAACCGCCGAGGGGGCGTCAACCATGGGCACACGCGTGCTATTAGCCACGTCCTTGCGCCCCGAACTCGGAGTGTCGGGCAATGACAACGGTCTGCCCGTGGTCGATTCGCGGCACGTCGATGTGGTCGAATCCACGATCTGTGAACTAGCCTCGTCCCACGGACAACTCATCGTCGCATGCGCCGATCACGACTACGAATCGATCCGACGCATCGTGACTCATGCACAACTGCGCGGTGATGACTTCCAAGTAGCGATCGAAACCATCGGCGGAACACCGCTCGCGATCGGCGTCATTGCCTCCCTTGCCGACGAGATCGGCGGTCAAACTGACGTCGACGCCCAGGCGGCCCAATTTGCAGCGCTGGACTATTTGCGCGAGCACGTCTGGTCGGCGGCGTGGTTGCCGAGTGTTTCCCAGCTGCGCAACCCGGCTCCGTCGGTCCTGCAACATGTGCGCTCGTGGCTTCCACATTCAGGCTTCCTGGCCGTCGACGGGAGTGACGCCCACGTCGATTGGGCGCCTAAAGCACCGCTGAGTACTGTCCCGTTGCTTGAGGGTTTCGCCTTGATTCGATCGCCTTCCGAAGCGCCGGCTTGGGTAGCGGCGGCAGTGGAAGATGCGATCAGACCCGAATCGGTCAGTGAAGTGATACCGGTACGCGATTCGATCGATTCCTTCGGTTCTCGTCAAGTCGCCGAATTTGTCGCCATCCCCGCCGACTTCCATGACCGGTCCCGGCCGCGACACGAAACCGTCTCAAGTTGCGCTGCCTGCGGTGTGCGCCATGCACGCCCTTTCTGCCCCTATTGCAAGATGGCCACGGCCAATCTCCAAGGAGTCAATCAGTGAATCCCCGTCAACGCCGCGGAGCGATCCTCATGATCCTTGCGGGACTGGCCGCGCTGGCACTCTTCGTGACAGTCACCAGGTATGTCTCCTCGGTCAACACACAGGTGGCGCCAACGGTGAAGGTCTACAAGGCTGCCAAAAACCTCGACGCCTACAGCATTATCGATGCCGAAGCTCTCAGGAGCGTGTCGGTGCCGCAACGCTACGTTTCAGACAAGACCGCCCGCGACCCAGACGAACTCATTGGCCGGCGCGTCAGTTTCAACATCTCCCGTGGCACCTACTTCGGTTCGGACATGCTGTTGCCACCGTCTGCCCTCAATGAGAATGAGCGCGAAATTGCCATGACCGTCGACGCCAAGACTGGCATCGCCGGACGCGTCAAGAGTGGCGACTTCGTCGACGTGTATGCCGTCTTTGGCGAGTCGGGTTTCGGCACCTCGCAAGTGCTCGTGCGCAGCGTACGGGTCGTTTCCGTCGGCGGTGTCCAGACCTCCAGCGAAGAGACGACACAAAATGAACTTCAAGAGACCCAGGTTTTGCCGGTCACCTTGGCGCTGGAAGCAAAGGATGCCTTGAAGGTCACCTATGCAGACTCGTTTGCAACGAGCGTCAGACTCGTGGGTCTGCCGCCGGGTATCGAGAAACAAAACCGTAACGCCGAATCGTCCACGGTGGACAATGACTCGCTCAATCTTCCAAAAGGTGACCGCCGATGAAGCACGACGTCCTCATCAGCGCACCCGACCAGACGACCGGTTATGAACTCCGCTCGCTTGTCGAGGAAATCGACGACTTCACCGTCGTCGACGTCGCCGACTCCAGCAGCCGGACCGACGCCTTGGTGGCGCAACGCGAGCCGTCCATTGTGATCCTCCACAATCAGCTCGGCCCCACACCGGTCCTCCAATTGATTCGCGACATCGTCTCGCGTCGACCCGGCACGGCCGTGATCCTCTTGGCCGACGACCTCACCCCTGCGCTGTTCACCTCGGCCATGGATGCGGGCGCCCGAGGCGCTGTCGCGTTGCCCGTCAGCCTTGAAGAGTTGCAAACACGACTTGTCGCTGCCGCGAACTGGGTCGACCATATGCGCAAACACCTACGTCAGGACAGCAACGAATCGGGCGGTCCGCTTCGCGGCCAACTTGTCGTCGTCGCCGGCGCCAAGGGTGGCGTCGGCACCACGACGATCGCGGCGCATTTGGCATACGATGCCGTGACAAGGGTGCCCGGACGCAGCGTATGCCTTGTCGATCTCGATCTCGAGAAGGGCGACATTACAAGCCTCCTCGGTGTCGACCATCGACTCGATGTGTCCGACCTGGCCAAGGTTGCCGACGATCTTGGAGCACAGACCGTTACCTCAGCTGTGCACCGCAGCAGTACCGGGCTCTCGACTCTCAGATCGCCTTCCCGACTCGAAGACGTCGGCTCTGTCGGCGAACGCGAAATCGTGCTCATTTTGGCTGCATTGCGTCGACAGTTTGATCTTGTCATCGCAGACCTCGGCACCCACGTCACACCGGTGACCGCCGCCGCTGTCGAAACAGCAAGCCAAGTCCTCCTCGTTGCCACGCCCGACGTTCTCGCGCTTCGTGGCGTCCATCGCACGACTGACGCATGGAAGCGGTTCGGCTCTCGTAAGGCCGAAGACGTATCGATTGTGCTCAACAAAGTGAGCAAAGAAAGCGACATCCAGCCCGAAACGGCCGCACGGCTCACCCCGACGCCGCCCTTGCAAGTTTGGCTTCCTGACGCGCTCAAGGTCCTCGAGCGGGGACTGAACCATCAATCGCCGGCCGCGGTCATATCCCCGTCGTGGTGGGACCGCATCGGAGCCCTCGCGTCACAAGTTCACACGGTTGTCGATGCTGATGATCCCAAACCCGCCGAAAAGTCCCGTTCGACGTTTCGTCGCCGACGCCGACCAACGCCGGCGGTCGCCGAAAAGGGTCAAGCCACCCTCGAGTTCACCGCATTGCTGCCGCTGATCCTGTTACTTTGTGTCGTCTTGTGGCAAGTCGGACTGTGGGGCGTTTCGGCTGCATACGCCGGTCATGCGGCCGACGAGGCCGCCCGCGCGGCAAGCATCGGACAAAGCCCAGACAGCGTTCAGCGTGCCGCCCTCGACGCCGTACCCGAATGGTTCCGGCAGGGAATCACCGTCACGAGCAACTCGAGCGACGTCCGGGTTCGGGCGCGGTTGCCGATCCTCGTACCCAGCGTCTCCACCGAGGATCTTTCGTTCACGTCGACCGTCGGCTACGTCAAGGAGGACTGATGGCTCCCATTCGTAAAAGGTCCGAACGCGGCACATCGGCACTCGAAGTCGCCGGTATCGCCCCACTCATCGCGCTCGTGGCCATGGCACTCATCCAAGCCGCTTTCGCGGCCTACGGGATTTCGGCGACGCAGACCGCTGCCCGACAGGGTGCCCGCGCAGATTCCCTCGGTCAGGATCCCGCAGCCGCGGTTCGCGCCGCCTTGCCCAGCTGGCTGCCCGCGACCGTGCAGACGTTTGGACCCGGCCACGGTGTCCGCGCACGGGTCAACCTTCCCGACCTGATTCCAGGCTCAGACCTTATCGTCACCCGTGAGGCAGTAATGCCGTGAAACGCCCCTCATTCACGACCGATTCGCTCCGTACCGAGCTCGAGCAAAATGGAACCGACAGCGCATCGATCGATACCGGCAGCGCCGACGATGCACTCGTGGCCAACTTCCGCGAGAAACTACTTGACGAGATCGACCTGACCGAACTCTCCAAGTTGGACCTACACCAGCGCAGAGCTCGCCTCGAGCGCGTCATGGCCCACCTCGTGGGCCGCGAAGGACCGCTGCTCTCCAGCCGTGAACGCAACAGCCTGATCCGTCGGGTCGTCGCTGAAGCACTGGGTTTGGGAGTGCTGGAACCGTTGCTCGCCGATGAAACGATCACCGAGATCATGGTCAACGGTCCCGATTCGATTTTCGTCGAACGTCTCGGCCGTATCGAGCAAGCCAACGCGCGCTTCGTCAGCACCGAACAATTGCTGCAGACCATCGATCGGATTGTTTCCACGGTCAACCGTAGGGTCGATGAGTCCAGCCCGATGGTCGATGCTCGGCTTCGCACCGGTGAGCGTGTCAACGTCATCCTTCCCCCGCTTGCCCTCGATGGGCCGGTAGTGACGATCCGAAAGTTTCCGCGACCATTCCGTATGGACGAACTCGTCAATCGCGGCACGCTCGACGAGTCCACGTCCGAACTTCTCGCAGCATGCGTGCGTGCCCGTCTCAACATCATCGTCTCCGGCGGCACCGGTTCGGGCAAGACCACCCTGCTCAATGCGTTGTCGGCCGATATTCCAAGCTCCGAGCGGATCGTCACGATCGAGGACGCCGCCGAGCTGTCGTTGCAGCAGGAACATGTGATCCGATTGGAGTCACGCCCCGCCAACGTCGAGGGTCGCGGACAGGTCACCATTCGCGATCTGGTGCGCAACAGTTTGCGCATGCGGCCCGACCGAATTGTCGTGGGCGAAGTTCGTGGCGGCGAGACGATGGACATGCTATCGGCGATGAACACCGGCCATGAGGGTTCGCTGACCACGATCCATGCCAACAGTCCCGAAGATGCGCTCAGCAGGGCCGAAACGCTGGCCAGCATGAGTGACGTGGTGTTGCCGTTCGAGGCCGTGCAGGAGCAGGTCAACAGCGCCATCGACCTGATCGTGCAACTCGATCGTGGACCTGACGGATCACGTCGTGTGACCGAAGTGGTGCTCGTCGTGTCCAAGCGCCGCGAACGCTATCGTCTGCACAGCGTCACTCGCTTCAAAAATGAAGCGATCCGCGCCGATCGCGTCGTGCGTGGCGAGCACGTTGTGCTGCCGGTGCCCTTCGAGTTCGCCGAACGGTTGCGGCTGGCCGGTGAGTCGCTGCCGGCCTCGATCATGGTCATGGAGCCGGAGACGGCCCTATGACCCTCAGCATCTTGCTGGTACTGCTGGCCATTGCGCTGTTCTTGATTGGCGTGCTGCAGTTCTGGATCGCCGCAGCCGAGGGTGCCCGCATCGAGCGGGCAGTCTTTCCGCCCGCGCCCAGCAACAGGTTGTTGTCCCGATCGGGACCTTTCGACCGTCTCATTCTCTCGACGCGTTGGGGAGCGCGTATTCAGGCTGCAGTGGTCGTGTCGGGACTTCCGTTGGGCCCCGGCTCGTTCGTGGCTGCCGGTTTCGCCATCTGCTTCGTCCTTGGTTTTCTGCTCGGCACATCGCTGTCGTGGTTGCTGTTCCCGCTCGGCTTCTACCTCGCCTACCTCCTCATCGGCGTCTACCTCGAACGCAAACGCAAC
>JBBSRT010000001.1:0-41938 GCA_038242765.1 Propionibacteriales bacterium | reverse complement strand
TCCTATCCGGCATCGACTGTCACCTCCGCGTCGCTCTCGCGCCAATCATCGGGCAACAAGTGGTCCAGCACGTCGTCGATCGTGACCGCTCCGAGCAGGCGCGAGTTTTCGTCGACGACCGCGCACGCGACGAGGTCGTACTGCGCCAAGAGTTTGGCCACGTGACCCAGGGTGCTGTCGGGCCGGGGCCATTCAAGATCGCTGACCACAATTGACCCGACCTGGGTCGAGGGTGGCTCGCGCAGGAGTGCCTGCACGTGGACCACGCCCAGGAAACGTCCCGTCGGGGTCTCGGCGGGCGGCCGGCACACATAGACCATGGAGGCCAGTGCCGGACTCAGCTCTGGTTCGCGGATGCGGGCAAGAGCTTCAGCACGGGTGGCGTTGGGTGGGAGAATTACCGGTTCGGTCGTCATGAGTCCACCGGCGGTCTTGTCGTCATAGGTCAACAGTCGCCGGACGTCGTCGGCGTCGTCAGGCTCCATTAGCGCGAGCAATTGTTCGCGCGTGTCATAAGGCAATCCGCCCAAAAGGTCGGCGGCATCATCGTCGTCCATCTCTTCGAGTACATCGGCGGCTCGCTCCGGGTCGAGAACTCCGAGGATCTCGACCTGCGCGGCGTCGGGGAGCTCCTCCAACACGTCGGCAAGCCGCTCAACACCCAACTCGACAGCGACCTCCATACGGCGCTTCGCACTGAGCTCCCGTAAGGCGTTGGCGAGATCGGCGGGCCGCATCTCTTCAAGGGCGGCAAGGAGATGGGTGGCACCCTGTTGCGCTTCGGTGGCGCCGAGACCGGAGACCTCGTTCCATTCGACGACATGATTTTGGCCTCGCCGGCCAAAACGTTTGCCGCCCTCGTGGACCGCGTAGTGGCTGATGTGCCAGTCGCGGCGGCTGTCTCGTTCGACGGCAACATCGAAGATCGTGCCCGTGATTCCGTCTGGCAAACTGACTCTGCGGTCAAAAAGCTCGTGTAACACCAGCGTCTCGCTGCGGCGTTGCTCAAAACGCCGCACATTGAGCACTCCGGTGGTGATGATCTGCCCCGTGTCGATCGACGTCACCCTCGTGATCGGTAAGAAGATTCGGCGACGCCCCAGAGCTTCAACAACCATGCCCAAGACCCGCGACTGCAGACGATCGGGACGGAAGATGACGACCACATCGCGGAGCTTGCCTACCTGGTCACCGGCGGGGTCGAATACGGCCTGCCCGATCAAACGGGCGAGGAAGATTCGGCTCGGTGCGTTGGTCACGAGCCAAACACTACCGCCGCAACGCTTAGCGGAGCCCGGCAACCTTTTTGGGCATGGCGGTGGCGGTACGGTGCCTGGAAACAGTCTTTTTGACGAGTTGCTGGGTGGCGGCGAGCCCGTGGATGAAGGAACCGATCTCATCGATGGCATAGCGCCCCTCGGGGAGCCACGAGGCGGCGGACTGAAAGACGTGGACCTGACGGTCCCATACCTGCAAGTCGCATGGCACCCCGGCGCGCACCAGGCGGTTGGCCATGAGTTCGGCATCGGCCATCAGAATCTCGTGCGAGCCGACCTGAATGAGACTGGGTGGCATGTCGGATAACGGCATATTGACCGGACATGTGCGCTGGCCGTGTATGCCGCTGCGCACGTCCATACCGTCGATCATCGTGGCGAGGCGGGTCACGGCCCGGAGCGGGAAAATTTGGCACCGATTGGCGTTGCGGTGCGTCGACTTGTGCGTGTTGTCCATGTCAAGCAACGGCGACAGTGCGACTACGCCGGCTGGTCGGTTGAGCCCTGCGTCAAGGACTGCGCGAGCCACCGAAAACGCAAGGTAGCCGCCGGCGGAGTCACCGGCAATGGTGATGTCCTCAGATTTGTATCCCTGATCAAGGAGCCAGCGAAAACCGTCGAGCCCGTCGGCAACGGACATGGCTACCGGATGGGTGGGCAGCTGGCGGTAGCACACGTTGAACACCGGTTGGTCTGCGGCAAACGAGATGCGGGACACCAGGCGCCGATGAGTATTGAGTCCACAGGTGATAAATGCGCCGCCATGGAAATAGAGGATCGCCTTGGGATTGCCGCCGTGGATATCCTTGACGTTCTTGGCCTGAAGCCACTCGCCTTGGCAGTCCGGAAGGGTGATGCCACGCCACATCGTGCCCTCATGGACCGCCAAGAATCGCGCAATCTGGTCGACGAGGTTGGGCGGTGTGATATCGCGGGGCAACATCGACCAGGCGTTGAAGAAGGGCCGAGCCGTATGGCACAGCGCGAAGCTGAGGAGTCGTGACTGCGTGCTTGCGCCTTTGAAAAACTTCGGGTCCACCGCAAGTGACAAGTGTGCGTTCATCGGACACCTCATCTCGTTGACCTGAAGCATTAAGCGATCGTTCACCCATGAGTGACCTGCGCCACATTAGAATGCAGCATATCGCGAAGTATGCGCTCATGTGAGGATTTGTAAATGCCGTTTATGTTGCCAACCGACTCGATATTTCTGCTTGGTGAGTCGCGCGAACATCCCATGCATGTCGGTGGGCTACAGCTATTTCGGCCGCCGCCAGATGCCGGCCCGAATTTTGTCAGCGAAATTCTAGAACGTTTTCATGAGGCTGATGAGGTGTCGCCGTTGTTCTTGCGACGACCGGCAGACCCGGTCGGTACCTTGGGCTATACATGGTGGAAGCAAGACGCAACCTTTGACTTCGACTACCACGTACGGCACTCGGCGGTGCCAAGTCCGGGACGAATCCGCGAGCTCTTTCAGTTGACATCACGCTGGCACGGCGGATTGCTCGATCGGCATCGTCCGCTGTGGGAGCTCCATGTCGTCGAAGGGCTAGCCGACGGGCGGATCGCCCTTTACACCAAGGTGCACCATTCGCTGATCGACGGCGTGTCGGCGGTTCGGCTGCTGCAGCGGATGCTGACCGAGAATCCCGACGACCGTACGGGCCTGCCGCCGTGGTCGAAGTCGGTTGTCTCAGCGGGCAAAACGCGCTCGAGGACCGGTTTCAATCCGGCGAAGACGTTGCGTGACGCAGCGGCCGTTGCCGGCGACGTGGCCGGGCTTGCACCTGCTTTGGCGAAGATCGCCAACCAGGTGTTACGAGACGGTGACATCACCTTGCCGAAGGCGCCCAAGACGATGCTCAACGGGCCGGTTGGCGGAGCGCGCAGGTTTGCCGCACAGTCGTGGGAGATTGAGCGCATCCGGCGGGTCGCAAAAAACTCTGGCACGACGCTCAACGATGTGGTTCTGGCAATGGTCTCAGGCGCTATTCGCGAGTATCTGATCGAACACGACGGGCTACCCGATGAGCCGATGACGGCCATGGTTCCGGTGTCGTTGACGATGCGCGCCGAGACCGCAGGGACGGACGGCAGTGGACGTGGCAATGCGGTCGGCGCGATCGTGGTTAACCTGGCTACGGACAAATCGAGCGGTGCCACCCGCCTCGAGGAGATCAGCTATTCGGCGCGACAGGCCAAGAAGATCATGTCGGACCTGTCGCCGCTGCAGATCATGGCACTTTCGGCGGCGCAGATAGCGCCCATCGCCTTGACGCCGGTGCCGGGTTTTGTTAAGTACACCCGGCCGCCGTTTAACATCGTCGTCTCCAACGTGCCCGGCCCGCGCAAGCAAATGTATTGGAATGGCGCCGCTCTCGACGGAAGTTATCCAGCCTCCATCGTTCTCGACGGCCAGGCGGTCAATGTGACGTTGACGAGCCGCGACAAGTTCCTGGATTTTGGCATCGTGGGTTGTCGAACAAGCGTGCCGCACCTGCAACGGCTGTTGATCCACCTGGAGTCGGCACTGGTCGAGCTCGAAAAGGCGTGGGGCTGAGTCGCGGGTCGAGCCCGATACCCTGTACGAATGATGTCGACGCGGCGCAAGACGGCATTGACCGCTTCGATAGGTGTGGCGTTGGCGATCCTATGGGTGGGCGCGCCGTCGTTTTCGGCCGAACAGAAGCAACCTGGCCGCGGTCCTGGAGCAGTCGAAGTTGTCGTTGATTCCTCGAGCGCAATGGCTGAGTCTGCCGGCGGCGATATAACGCGTATGCAGGCCGTCCAGACAGGACTCCTCGAAGCATTCACAGATGTGCCGGTCGACGCTTCCATCGGTCTGCGTGTTTATGGCGCTTCGGTCAAGGAGGGCCTGCGGTCGTGCAAGGACAGTTCGTTGATCGCACCGGTTGACACGGTCGATAAACCAGCGCTGGTAAAGGGTGTCGAGTCGTTGAAACCGTTGGGCAATACGCCGATAGGTTATGCGTTGGGTGAGGCTGCTGACGATCTTCCCGGCGACAAGCCCGCAAGCATTGTCCTTGTCGCCCGAAGTGCCGGTGGCTGTGGCGCGGATCCGTGTCAAGTGGCACGCGACGTTTCTGACTCGGGCCAGGATCTGCATATCGATGTGGTCGGCTTCCAGGCGGACAAATCGGCCCGCGACCAACTCACCTGTATCGCCAGCGCCAGCGGCGGCACCTATTTTGACGTCACCGATGCAGCCGACCTTCCGATCGTGTTGAGCAGGCTGACCAAACGCGGAGCACGCGGGTATGCGCCGGCTGGTCGCGGAGTCGAAGGCGGCCCCGCCGCAGCCAGCGCCGTCTCCATCAGCGATGGTCAATGGCTCGACACGATCGGTGACAGCGATACGGAGTACTATCGCCTCCTCGACCCAGCGGGCGGCACGCTCCATGTGGCGGCAACAATTCGTCCCGTACGCTCCACATCCGGTAAGGACTCGGGTTCGGCCCAGAACCCCGAACTGACCGTCGACGTCACCTCCTTGAGCGGTGTTCCCTGTGGCGATGGAGCAGCGAAAACCGCATCCCGTACGGTCACCGGTGCTCCGACGACCGTCGTCTACACCCTTGCGGCCGACAAGTTGACCAAATGTGGCGAAGGTCCTTACACGTTGGCGGTCGCATCGACGGACAGAAGTGTTCGCCCGCTCGAACTCCTTGTGGCATCTGAACCGGCTGTGACAACAACCGACGGGTTGCCTAAAGCTGTGAAGCCGGCCGATATGGATGCCACTGGCAATACGGCATCCGAACCGGCACTCTCCGTCGTTGGGTCGCCAAGCTTCAGCGGTGCGCCCGCACTGGAGCCAGCCACCTACGATGACACGGTGCGGGCCGGTACGACGCGCTTTTATCATATTGGTGTCGATTGGGGTCAGCAGCTTGTGTGCGATGTCGACGTTCCCGCTCAAGACAGCGCGGCTAAAAAACCCGCGACGGCCAAGGTGACGGTCCGTACCTATGGCCCGCAACGTCAACGCGGCAGTGTGCAAGACAAGATCGTCAGCCTCGGCAAGTCCACCAGCATCCATACGGCAGCGCCACCGGTGCGTTACTTGAACCGGAAGTCCTCATCTGCAGCCGTGCGGGCCGCCTCACGAGCCGGTGGTTATTACTGTGCGGTGTCCGCCTCGGAAGCATCCGACAAACAAAACGAACCGTTCCCAGTGAGGCTAACTGCGAGCGTCGTCGGGACGGCCGGCGAAGGCACCCCGGTCTATGCGGACAAGCCCGAAAGTGCCCAAGACGCCGTCGAGGTCGTCGATGATGGGGGCACTTCGCCGCTGGTGTGGATCGGCGTCGGCCTAGTCGCAGCGGCCGCGGCCGGCAGCCTCTGGTTTTATCTTCGTCGCCGCCACACCGCTCGCGACGCCTCGGTGCACGAGTGAATGCACTGCTGGCAGTCATTGCTGCCCTGGGTGTTTCTGTGTCTGGTCCACTCATGGCCGGCACCCACGCCCCTGCGCTCACTATCGCCTTTTGGCGCAACGCGTTGGGAGTTGCGGCACTGACGCCGTTTGCCGCAGCCCAGCATGGCACCGGCATCGGTGCAATGGACGCTCGCGACTGGCGATTGGGTGCCTTCGCTGGCGCGATGCTCGCCGCGCATTTCGCGACATGGGTGTCGGCGCTCAAAATGACCTCGGTTGCTGCGGCGACCGCGTTGGTGACGACGCAACTCTTGTGGGTGGTGCTGATCGATCGGCTACGGGGCACCAAGCCGGGCAAAGCCGCCCTGATCGGCATGGTGTTCGCGACCGTGGGAGTGCTCATCATTTCGGGTTTCGATTTTGCGTTGTCGCGCCGCGCGATCACCGGCGATGCGTTGGCCATCCTTGGCGGTCTGTTTGCTGCCCTGTATCTGATCGCCGGCGGCGAAATCCGCAAGAAGCTCTCCACGACGACCTACACCTTTGTCTGTTATGGAATGTGCGCGGCACTGTTGCTGGTCGCCTGCCTCGCGACCGGACAGCAACTTACGGGCTTCTCCGGGCCGACATGGCTCGCGATCATTGCCGTCACAGTCGGCGCACAACTGCTTGGGCACTCCTTGTTCAACCATTTGTTGGCCGTGATGAGTCCGACGCTGATTTCGTTGATCATCCTCTTCGAAGTACCCGGAGCGGCCTTGCTGGCGGCGGTTTTCCTGTCGCAGACACCGGCATGGGGTGTTTACCTCGGCCTCACCCTGATGATGGCCGGTCTGGTGATCGTCACGTTGGGTCGATCGCGCTCCTCACAAGACGTCATACTCGCCGAATGAGCGGGGTACGTCGATTGTGCACAGGCTCCTTACCTGAGGGGCACTTTCTTTGTGGCGCCCGATTCTCGGTAGAGTTGAGTCACCGCACGCCTATGTAAAGGAGACCCTTGTGGGTCGTCTCGCCAGCACAGATGGTCTCAGCGAAGTCCAGCAAGAGATACTCAAAACCGTACGCAAGTTCGTCGATGCCAAGATCATTCCGGTTGCCACCGAACTCGAGCACAAGGACGAGTATCCGACCGAAATCGTCGAGGGACTCAAAGAACTCGGCATATTCGGACTGATGATTCCCGAGGAGTTTGATGGTCTGGGCGAGTCGCTGCTGACGTATGCGCTCGTGGTCGAAGAAATCGCGCGCGGCTGGATGAGTGTCTCGGGCGTCATCAACACCCACTTCATCGTGGCTTACATGCTCATGCACCACGGCACCGAGGATCAAAAGCGAAAGTACCTGCCCCGAATGGCCGCAGGCGAGGTACGCGGCGCCTTCTCCATGTCCGAACCCGGTTGCGGCTCCGACGTCGCTGCCATCAAGACCAAGGCTGTCAAGGGTGCTGATGGCAACTACACGATCGACGGCCAGAAGATGTGGCTCACCAACGGCGGGTCAGCAAACCTGGTCGCCGTGCTTGTCAAGACCGACGAAGATCGCGAAGCCTCGGTTTACAAGAACATGACAACATTCCTCGTCGAAAAAGAGTCCGGCTTCGGTGAGACAGCCCAAGGTGTCACCATCCCGGGCAAGATCGAAAAAATGGGATACAAAGGCGTCGACACCACCGAGATGATTTTCGAGGGACACAGGATCGACGCCCAACAGATCCTCGGCGGTGTTCCCGGCAAGGGGTTCTATCAAATGATGGACGGGGTCGAAGTGGGCCGCGTCAACGTGGCCGCTCGTGCCGTCGGAGTGGCCAACCGAGCCTTTGAGCTCGGTGCCTCATATGCCCAGCAGCGCGAAACGTTCGGCAAGAAGATCGCCGAACATCAGGCCGTGCTGTTTCGGCTAGCCGAAATGGGTACGAAGGTCGAAGCCGCCCATGCGCTGGTGGTCAACGCAGCCCGCAAGAAGGACGCCGGAGCACGCAACGATCTCGAAGCTGGGATGGCCAAATACCTTGCGAGCGAATTTTGCTCACAGGTCGTCGAGGATTCGTTCCGCATCCACGGCGGCTACGGCTTCTCCAAGGAATATGAGATCGAACGGCTTTATCGCGAAGCTCCAATGCTGTTGATCGGAGAAGGTACCGCAGACATCCAGCGGATGATCATCGGCCGGCGCCTGCTCGAGGACTACAAGCTTTAACCCGACCACGTCTGGAGTAACCATGGCGAACACCCATCCTTTGAAAAGTCCAATGCGGTTGGAGTATCCGCAATCGCTTGGCACCTATAGCGACTATGGAGATGCGCAAAAGGCTGTCGATTATCTCTCGGACCAAGAGTTCCCCGTGCAGAACTGCATGATCGTGGGCACCGATCTCAAGCAGATCGAACGTGTCATGGGGCGACTCACCTACGGCAAAGCTGCACTGGCCGGAGCCCTGTCAGGCGTCTGGCTGGGCCTGTTCATCGGCTTACTGCTTGGGCTCTTCGCCGCCGAAGGCAGCTGGTTTGCGACCGTCGTCTCCGCGGTCGGCATCGGCCTTCTTTTCGGGTTGGTATGGGGAATCATCGGCTATGCGATGACCGGCGGTCGCCGCGACTTCACCTCCGTGACGCAGGTCGTGGCCACCCGCTACGAGGTACTCGTCGAACACAAACACCTGGCCAAGGCACAGGAGCTTCTGGGTTCGATGCCCGGACGCCAAGTCGATCTCTAACCCAAGGAGTAGGAATGCAGTTCGGTCGCAGCTACGAAGAGTTCGAAGTCGGCGCCATCTACAGGCACTGGCCCGGCAAGACTGTCACCGAATACGATGACCACCTCTTTTGTCTGATCACGATGAATCACCACCCGCTGCACCTCGATGCAAATTATGCCGGCGAGACGACACAATTCGGCAAAAATGTCGTTGTCGGCAATTATGTCTACTCGCTTCTGCTCGGCATGAGCGTTGCGGACGTTTCGGGCAAGGCGATCGCTAACCTGGAGGTCGAATCGTTGCGTCATGTTGCACCTACTTTCCACGGCGACACGTTGTACGGCCAGACGAAGGTGCTCGACAAGCGGGAAAGCAAATCCAAGGACGACAGGGGTGTGGTCCATGTCGAAACGATCGGCTACAACCAAGACGGCAAGATCGTCTGCGTGTTCCGTCGCAAAGTGATGGTGCCCAAGAACAACTACCTCGAAAGCCGGGGTGGCGAACAGCCGGGACGGCCCATACCGGTGCCGGACAAAAACTGGTCCAATGAAACCGAGCGGGTTGAAAAGGCTTGAGCATGACCGGGGTCGGTATGGGCAACGTCTGGCTCATACGCCACGGCGAAACCGAATGGAGCGCCCTCGGACGTCATACATCGATCACTGACCTGGACCTGACCGTTGCCGGCGTCGAAGCAGCGCGGGTGCTCGAGTCCAGACTCGGGGACATCGACTTCGCGCAGGTTTTGTCGAGTCCTCGCCTGCGGGCAACGCGAACCGCCCAGATCGCTGGCTTCAGCCCCGTCCTCGACGAAGACCTCGCCGAATGGGCCTACGGCGATTATGAGGGGCTGACAACGTCTCAGATCCGTGAATCCGATCCCGGCTGGACCGTTTGGAGCCACGATTCACCAGGTGGTGAGACCGCAGCCGAGGTCGAGGCGCGCCTCGACCGTGTTGTTCAGCGCTGCAGAGATGTGGCCGGAGACACCGCGTTGTTCGCGCACGGCCACTCGCTTCGAGCCTTCGTCGCGCGGTGGCTTGGCCTGCCGGTGGCCGATGGACGGTTCTTCCGGCTTGAAACGGCCACCGTCTCGATGCTGGGGTATGAACGCTCGACACCGGTGATGTTGCGCTGGAACAGCTGATCGTCGCTAGGCTGGATGGGTGCGCATTGACCTCCATACCCATTCAAACCGTTCCGATGGGACCGACAGTCCAGCAGAGCTCATCGGCAATGCTGTGGCTGCAGGTCTCGATGTTGTCGCCCTGACCGACCACGACTCGACGCAAGGGTGGGCCGAAGCCGCGGCCGCGGCCGGTGACTTGCCGCTCACCCTGGTCAAAGGCATGGAGATTTCGACCCGCCTCGACGACAAAAGCATCCACCTGTTGGCCTACAACTTCGACCCGGAATACAAGCCGTTGATCGAAGAACTCGACCGGGTCATCGACGGCCGCAATGCGCGATTGCCGCAAACCTTGGCGCGTTTGCATGACCTGGGGATCGACATTTCGACGGCCGACGTCGAACGCTGGGCCAAAAACGCCGCCGCGACGGGCCGTCCGCACGTTGCCGATGCATTGGTCGAAAGCGGCGTGGTCGCGAACCGCGACGAAGCATTCGACAAATACCTCATGCCGGGCCGGCCAGCCTACGTGGATCGCTATGCTGCCGACCTGTTCCAGGCGGTCCGACTCGTGGGCGAAGCCGGCGGCCGCGCCGTGCTGGCGCACCCGTGGTCGCGTGGCAGCCATCGGGTGCTGACAGCGGCAAAGATCGCCGAGTTGGCTGCCGCGGGATTGTCCGGCATCGAGGCCGACCACAATGACCACGACGACGCCGCCCGCGACCAACTGCGTCGGATCGCCCACGACCTGGATCTCATCGTCACCGGATCCAGCGATTATCACGGCACCGGCAAGATCGGTTTCGATCTGGGTTGCAACACCACGGACCCGGCGCAATTCGAGCGGTTGATGTCGCCGGCCCCTTCCTGACGTCATTCAACGCGGTCGCCGCGACAGCCGATATGGGTTACGTTGCGGCAATGAGCAGTCTCAGCCCCAGAAGCCGAGCAACATCCGTGCGGTGGCCTCGGTGTTTTCGACCGCGGGGGAGTGTTCTGCATTGGGTATGACGGCAACGTCGACGCCTAGACGCCTTGCCATCTGCTCCTGCACTTCATGGGGCCACGCATCATCGCCGGCCCCGCGGGCGACTAGTTTGGGCAGGGTCAACGCGGCGACTTCGTCGATGCGGTCCGCACTGCTGATGAGCTGACCGGCGATAGCCTTCAACGACTCCGGCGAGTTCGAGGTGAAGCGGGCACGCAGGAAAGCAGCGATTTCAACTGTCGGTTGGCGTTTCTTCAATGACTCACGGACCGTATCGAGGGCATCAAGACCCATCGATTCGACCATCGAGATGGCCGACCGCAATGGTTCGACCTGTTCAGGACGGGTAAACCCGGCCGGTCCCGTGCACAGAAGTGTCAGACTCAGCCACGGCGGCGGGTCCATCACCAACGCGGACTGCGCAACGAGCCCACCAAACGAGTGCCCCAGCAGATGGCTGCGCTCGGTTCCAGAAACAGCTCGCACCGCCAAGGCATCAAGGGCGAAGCCGGACAGCGAATAGTCATCGTCCTCGGTTCCGCTTGTTTGGTATTGCCCGCGCTGATCATAGGCAGTTGCATGCCAACCGGCTGCTGCGAGCAGCGGCAGCAGCGCGGTGAAGTCTTCCTTGCTGCCGGTGAATCCCGGTATCAGCAGCACGTGCCCGCGGGCCGCTGCCGAGGGTTTTGATTCATGGGCAGCGAAAACGCCGCGACTGGTCATCAACGACACGACGTCGACACCGGTGGGAATGTCGAGGGACTTGGGCACACTCACGGCGGGCTTTACCGGCCCTTCGTCGCAAACTTGGCCACCAGCGTCGCCGGCGTGTAACGCGAGAGGAAAGCCAGCAACTTGTAACGGGTCGTCGGCACCGAGATTGCTTTGCCTCTTTCGATGTCGGCGAGGGCGGCCTTGACAACCGTATGCGGTTTGAGCCACATCCAACGCGGAATGTTGTCGGTGCGGGCCCCCATACGGCTATGGAACTCGGTATGGACGAACCCTGGGCACAACGCCATGACAGTGACGCCCCGATCGGCGTAATGCAGGTTGAGCCACTGGCTCAGATTCACGATCCACGCCTGATGTGCCGAATATGTGCCGCGAGGAGTGAAAGCGGCCATGCTTGCGACGTTGATGATGCTTCCGTGGCCGCGACCGGTCATCGACTTTATTGCCGCATCGGTCAGCACCATGGGAGCGCGGACCATCAGATCGAGTTGGCGTTCCTCATCGACGATGTCGGTGGTGCCGAACCACGCGGCCAGCGATGAGCCGGCATTGTTGATGAGCAAGTCGATCGGCTTTGCGCTGTCGGTCACCGCACCGGCAACGGCCCGCATGCCCTCGGTACTCGAGAGGTCAGCCGAAAAAACATCGACACCGACCTCATGCTTCGCAGTCAGGGTTCGGGCGACTTCGTCGAGGCGGTCAGCGTCACGGGCTATCAACACGAGGTCATAACCGCGCGCGGCCAACTCGTGGGCGAAGGCATTACCTATGCCGGCGGTAGCTCCGGTGATCAAAGCGCGCTTAGTCATGACAGAAGCATCCCAAACCCGACCTCGATGACGAGCCGGGGGAGTGCCACCGGCTCCGGCCGTCGTCGTGGACGGCATACTGGCACAATGTATTCATGACCACGACGCTCTGCGTAGCCAACCAAAAGGGTGGCGTAGCCAAAACGACGACGGTGGCTTCACTGGGCGCCGCGCTGGTTGAGTTGACGCAGCGGGTGCTCCTGGTCGATCTCGATCCGCAAGGATGTCTGACGTTTTCGCTTGGCATCAATCCCGAAGATCTCGATATCACCGTCGCGGAGGTGTTGCTCGGCAAAAACAAAGCCGCTGACGCGATCGTCGTCACTGACGACGGCATGCACCTGTTGCCAGCCAACATCAATTTGACTCAGGCCGAGGAAATCCTCGTCAACCGCACCGGACGCGAACAACGTCTGCGCGTAGCGTTGGACACCGTTGCGCAGGATTACGACTGGATTATCATCGACTGCCCGCCCACCCTCGGGGTTCTGACCGTCGGCGCACTGTCCGCGTCCAACAAGGTGCTGATCCCACTGCAAGCAGAGACGCTGTCGCATCGGGGCGTGGGTCAATTGCTTGACACGATTCACGACGTGCGCCAATTCATCAACTCCAAACTCGAAATCGTCGGCGTTCTTCCCACCATGTATGACGGTCGCACCAACCATGGCAAGGCGGTCCTGGCCGCCATCGAAGAAACCTACGAGCTCGCCGTGATCAGCCCGCCCATTCCCAAGACGATCAAATTTGCCGAGGCACCGGCCGAAGGGCGTTCGATTCTGGGCACCTCAAAAAACCACAAGGGGGCGGCGGCTTATCGTGAAGTTGCCGCGTCACTGCTCAACTGACGGCTCTGTGCGCCGGTACGCTGATCGCGTGTCTCCAACTCACCGCAAAGCAGTCCGACGGGGACGTGCTGTCCTTCTCGCGGCTGCTTCCTCGCTGACGCTCGTCATCGCCGCGGTTGCACTTGGATTGTTGCCAGACTCAGCGACCGAGCCCGCAACGGCTGCGGCGGTTGGGGTCCCTGCTCTGATGGCAACGCAACTCGGTCCGGTGAGCGACTATCGGGCTGCTGACCTCGCCTCCTCGGCTGGCTCGGCTAATCCGTCGGTAGTTGTCCCGGCCGGTTCAGGTGTTGGCAAGCGGGTTGTCTTCTCGATCGCCGACGGTCGTGTATGGCTCGTCAATTCCGACGACTCGATTGCGCGCACCTATCGCGCCTCGGGCAGCATGCACGACAACCTGCGTCCGGGTAGCTATCGCGTCCAACTCAAGACGCGACGAACGACGTCTTATGACTATGCGAGCACGATGCAATATTTTGTCCGGTTTACTTCGGGACGCAATGCACCGATCGGATTCCATGACATCCCCATCGACAACAGCGGCCACCTGGTGCAGACAACCGGCGACCTCGGCAAACCGCTGTCCTCGGGGTGCATCCGCCAGGCCCGCGGCGATGCGATCAAGCTGTGGCATTTCACCTCCGCGGGCACACCCGTCGAAGTGGTGCCCTGAAACACTGGCTGATGGGCGAGCAGCCCATAACGCGAATGCGTGAAGTTCAAGACACCCGCCGACACGGCGGGTCTATTTGGTTGATCAAAACATCTCGACTTGCTCGTCGCGCTCCCGAAGACGTGAAAGCAGCCGGCCGCGTTGCCGGTGAGGTGTCGCTCGTCCCCGACGATGCCCTCGATGGGCTGGTCGTCGATGCAACCCTCCCAACCGCCGGTGAGTTAGGCACCACCCGCTCAACGCGCCGGTGAGTTAGGCACCACGAAAGGCCGGCCGGTGGTGCGTAGGTCACCGCTCACGGTTCCTCAGAGTTGTATGGCGGTGGTGAACCAGCGACTTAGGAGTGCCCTACGGCGCCAACGTGGGCATGTATCACCCTCGGTTATCACGTGATAAGTCGATAGGCTCTGGGACAACGATTCTATCGTTAAAAAGTATTGACAATGCCCTCAGCGAGATGGATTCTAAAAACAACATGAATTGTTTTTAGTAGCGATCGGCCGGGCAGTTCGGCATCGCTGCTGACCGAACTGGAGGGCACATCATGTACAACTCACGGACCGCACGCACTCTTCTCGACTACCAGCCACCTGATGGTTCACGACGCCGACGGACGCGTGGCCGACTGGGCGCGGCACTCGCGCTGGCCTCTGCCCTAGCCTTGGGTTTTGCCATGCTGGCAGCCCCGCAACCGGCCGAAGCGCAGTCCGCCATTGACGGGCAATGGACCGTTGTGCACGGCGGAACCGGGCAACTCACCCTCAGCGCCGACGGCACCTACACCTCCACCTGCAACGTCTATCCCAACTACCCGGATGCGTTCTGTCCGGCGCCGACAGGCACCTTCAACTATGCGTCGGGCTACGTGGACTTCAACGGTGCCGACGGCAGTAGCCATTCTTACCGGGTCAGCGGTCTCGTCTCGAGCCCCGACACCATCAAGTCCACCTTCGGCAGTCGCACATTTTCGCCACTTGAGATGAAAAAGGGTAACCAGTTCGTTTGCACGGTTTGGAGCGGCACCGGCACGTCGTTCACGAGATACGGTGTGAACCCGCTGGTTGATTATGACGCGGCCGCCGACATGCTCTACGCTACCGGCTCACGCCAGCCGCTCGGCTCGGCAAACATAGCCAACACGATTAACCTGGCCGAGACCGCACCGAACTACTTCCAAGGCGGAGTCGGGTGTGGAACGACGCCGACGCCGACACCGACACCAACGCCGACACCGACGCCGACACCAACACCAACTCCGACACCAGCCCCGACGCTCCATCACGTTGGGGACCTGGATAGTGCCTCCATGGCCGCTTCGTCGCGGAAGAGGTGGCAGCCGAAGGTGACTGCGACTGTGTTCGACTCGAGCGGGACGCCCGTCGCTGGCGCAACGGTCAGCGGTACGTTTAGCCACCACGCTGGGACACTAACTTGTGTCACCGCGGCCGACGGCGTCTGCACGCTGGGGGATTTTTCCCTCAGTCGGTCCACTAGGGCGTCGGTGTTTACGGTGACCGGTGTTGTGAAGGCCTCCTCGACGTACGCATCGACGGCCAACAGTGATCCCGATGGTGATAGCAACGGGACCACCATGACGTTGAAGCGTCCATGACAGGCGCCAACCGGTACTAACTGCAATCCACATGGACGGGATCTCTTCGGGCCCACAGCCCGGGAGATCTCGTCCATGGCGGCAACGCACCGGACTCTCGGTGTGTGAGAAATAACCATGCGGCCACACACCAACCCCGCCGTCCGAAACCGCCGCGCGATTATATAGCTGTCAGATCGTCTCGGCTGGGTGGATGAGCACGCAGCATCGGCCTTCCTGTGGTGCCAATTCGGCCCGATCGACGGGCTCGCCGGCCCCTTCGAGCAGGCCGTTGATGAGGTCGAGGTTGAGCGAACAGACAAGGTCGGTGTGAGTCTGGGAGAGCTGATGGAAGGGACAGTTGCGCAATTCTATGTCACCATTAGGGTTGCCGGCCGGTTCGTAACCGAGAGCGTGTAGGGCCGCCGTGAGGTCGGAGTCGGCCTCCTCGGCCGCGGCTCGGCCCGTCTGCAGCGCGTGACGGGTCGCGGCGGCGCGTACCGATCCGGTCGGTTCCGTCTCGACGGCTGTAGCAAGCAAGTCTGCCATCAGCAGGTAGCTTCGGTCGGGAAGTGTGACCGCCAACTCCTGGGTTGTGCGCATGTAATGCTTGGCCGGTCGACCGGAGCCTGGGCCCCCGCTGCGTCCTGCCGGCCGGGCATAGCCAGCCTCGACCAATCCCGCATCGGCCAGTTTGTCCAAGTGATAGGCCGCAAGAGTGCGGGTAATGCCGGTGGCAGCGGCTGCACTTTCTCGTGTAACGGGGTCCTGCTGCGCTGCGACGTAGTCATACAACTGACGACGCACCGGGTCCACCAGATTGCTCAACTGCGGCAAAGCATCCAGACCGCCGCGTTTTGTTCTCTTCACACAAAAATTCTATCACCAATAACCATTGACAATCTTTCCGTTGAAAGCGATTCTATAAATAACGAGTATTGATTTTAGAAGGAGTTCGCCATGACTGCCACGCATTCAGACCATCCAACCAAGGGACTGCCCGCTGTGCTCGAAAGAGCGAGTACCGAACCGGCATACGCCGCGTTCGTGGCACTACACGTCGGCTATGTTGTGTTGCCGCTGTGGATGGGGATAGACAAATTCGCCAAGGTGTTGAACGCCGATTGGCCAGGCTACTTGGCACCTTGGGTCGTGGATCTGCTGCCATTCTCTGGGCAAACCGCGATGTACTTCGTAGGGGCAGTGGAGATTTTGGCCGGCATCATGGTCGCACTCAGGCCCCGTTACGCAGCGTACGTTGTCGTGGCATGGCTGGCGGGCATCATCATCAATTTGCTGACCTACTCGGGTTTCTATGACGTCGCGCTGCGTGACTTCGGTTTGCTGATCGGCGCACTGGCATTGGCCTTTTTGGCCTCGACCTACGATCGTCCGTGGACCCGAACCTGGACCGGCACACCGAGTCAGGAGTGAACGGCCCACTGATGGAACCGGCCGCCCCTCTCCTTCTGGGATCGTCCCGGGCCCCCTTTGAGGCCGCGACGTGACTGGCCTTGTACTAGGGACACCGCGCCCGGAACCGCAGCCGCGACCGCGACCAATGGTCTCTGGGCTTACGCAGCCCACGGCTCGATTTCAGATGCGGTGTCCCTCGGATGCGTCATCTGATCAGTCGGAACAATGAAAATTGCCCGCCACGTTATTCTGTGGCGGGCAATCTCTCTGTCTCAAATTAATCGCTTTTGCTGACCGGAGCGCCGCTACGCGTGCGAGTGCGGCCACGACTACGGCGACGCGGGCGCGACGCATCACCGGTCGACTGTGTCGCCTTGGCTTGTCCGCCACCGGTTGACTTGCTGATGCGTGACTCTGCGCCACTCTTGGACCGGTCACCGCGCGAATCGCCACGACGATCGCCTCGTTGGCCACTCGAACCGGGCGTCGTTTTCAGCGCACGCGGCGGCGCAGCAATGAGACGACCTTTGGCGTCATGGGGAATTCCCATGTCCTGGAACAGGTGATCAGAGGTGGAATAGGTTTCTTGGGGCTCCTCGAAGGGAAGCTCCAAGACCTTGTTGATCGTCTTCCACCGTGTCAGGTCGGCCCAGTCGACGAAGGTGACGGCGATGCCGGTGGCACCTGCGCGCCCCGTGCGGCCGACGCGGTGGACGTAGGTTTTTTCGTCCTCGGGACAGTTGTAGTTGATGACGTGCGTGATGCCTTCGACGTCGATGCCGCGGGCGGCAACGTCGGTGGCGACCAGGATGTCGATCTTGCCGCCACGGAAACCGTTAAGAGCACGTTCGCGCGAGGCTTGCGCCATGTCGCCGTGCAGCGGCGAGCTCGGGAAGCCACGCTCTTTGAGTTCGTCGGCAACCCGTTGAGCCGTGCGTTTCGTGCGCGTGAAAATGAGGACGCGGCCGCGGTCGTCGGCTTGCAGGATGCGTGCAACGATTTCGGGCTTGTCCATGTCGTGGGCCTGCCAGACGAACTGGGCCGTGGCTGGCACCATCTGGCCGGAGTCTTGCGACTCGGCACGGATGTTCATCGGATGCCGCATGTGTTTGCGCGCGAGGCCGACGATGGCGCTGGGCATCGTGGCCGAAAACAGCATGGTTTGGCGAAGCTCGGGTGTCTTGGCCAGCAGCGACTCCACATCGGGCAGGAAACCCAGGTCGAGCATCTCGTCGGCTTCGTCGAGGACGAGCGATTTGACGTGCGACAAGTCCAGGGCGCCGCGATTGGCAAGATCGAGCAGACGTCCAGGCGTGCCGACCACAATGTCGACGCCGGCTTTGAGCGCGTCGAGCTGCGGTTCGTAGGGGACGCCGCCATAGATGCTGAGGTGGCGGGTGCCGCGTCGAGCAGCTGCGACTTTGAGGTCGCCAGCAACCTGAATCGCTAGCTCGCGGGTCGGTGCGATGACGAGGGCTTGTGGTTTGCCCGGCGCAGCCAGTTGGTCATAATCGGGGTCATGGGGTGCAAGCGTGCGTTGCACTACTGGAATGCCAAAGGCGAGCGTCTTGCCGGTGCCGGTACGTGCCTGGCCAATGAGATCGGTACCCATCAGGGCGATGGACAACGTCATTTCCTGAATGGGAAACGGGTTCTCGATGCCGACGTCGGACAGTGCATCGGTGATCTCAGGCATGACGCCGAGGTCTGTGAAGGTGGTCAGAGGTTTCTCGAATCTTGAGACATACATAAAAGTATTTGCACCCAGTCTAACGCCCGCCCGGCAACTCTTGGCGATACGCTGCCAATCATGGCCAAGTCAAAGACTCCAACTCCTGCTGCATTCGACGATCCGCTCTATCGAGTGGGCGTCCTCGATCTTCTTGGTGTGCTCGCTTTTGGCGAGTTCTCGGCAGCTGAACGACTGGCTGAGGACGCCAAGATGGCGCCGGGAATGCGCAACAAGGTGGCAATCTCGGAGATGGCCGTCGCCGAATTCGGGCACTTCATGAAGTTGCGCGACCGGATCGAAGAATTCGACGAAGACCCCTTTGAGGTCATGTCGCCATTTGTGTCGACTTTTGAGAAGTTCCACGCCAAGACCGCGCCCAACGATTGGCTTGAAGGACTGGTCAAGGCATATGTGGGCGACGGCCTGGCGGCGGACTTCTATCGCGAGATCGCCGCCTTCCTGGATGCCGAAACCCGTGAACTCATCATGGAGACACTGAGCGAAACCGGTCATTCGGAGTTCGTGATCGACCAGGTACGCAACGCGATTGCCGAGAATCCGCGCGTCGGCGGGCGGCTCGCCCTGTGGGGCCGCAGGCTCATGGGCGAAGCGCTCAGTCAGGCGCAACAGGTCGCCGCCGATCGTGACGGACTGACCGCGGTGCTCGTCGGCGGTGCCGATCGCCCGGGCATGGATCTGGCTGGCATCGGCCGGATGCTGGCGCGACTGACCGAACAACATGCCAAACGGATGGAATCGCTCGGCCTAGCCTCCTGAACAGTGCAGCCCGCGCCCGAGACGAGAGGCAAGAATCAGTTGCCGAAGCCGACCTTACGGAGGTTTTCCTGCGCAAAGGACAGGTAGATCACCTTGTCGGCTGGCACGGCCACGGTGCGGCCGTTCGCGTCACTGAGCGTCAGGAACTCGTCGTCAGCGGCCAGCGCTTCCCGCAATTGCGCGAGCACCTGTTCCTGAGTCGATTCGGTGTCTACGGACAGTTCGCGGTTGGCGTATTTGACGCCGATTTTGACCTCCACGGTCATTCCTCTCGTTGATGTTTGTCGACTGGTTCGTCGGTGCGGGGTACCCCGCCGATGCCACGCCAACCCAGGCCGCTGACCAGGTGTACGGCTTGCTCGCGCGAGAGCGTGGTTTCATGATCGAGCCAATAGCGGGCCCCGACGTGCCCCATACCGACCAGACTCACCGCAAGGAGTTGGGCTGCGTCATCGGGGAGCGATGTGTCTTCGCGTATGACGACTGCGATCGCTGCTGCCGATTCACGGATGACCCGGTCGACTTGTTCGCGCACGGCAGCATCGTTGGTGAGGTCGGACTCGAAAACCAACCTAAAGGCCGCACGCGAATCCGACACGTAAATGAACCAGAGTTCGGTGGTGGCCTGGACTCGTTCACGGTTGTTGACAGTCGAGGCGAGTGCTTCCTTGACCGCATTGATGACGCTGTCGCAAGAGGTTTCCAGAAGTGCGAGATAGAGATCGAGCTTGCCTGGAAAGTGCTGATATAACACCGGTTTGGAGACGCCGGCCTGTTCGGCAATCTCATCCATTGACGCGCCGTGATAGCCCTGCCCTACGAAAACAGTAAGCGCCACATCAAGCAGTTGGGCACGACGTGCATCGCGGGGCAACCGATTGGTCCGCGAACGCAATGCCGGTGTCGTTTCACTCACGTGCAGAATCCTATCGGGCCAGCATATTGGGTTCGTTCCAACATGCGGACTGCGCTTTGATGGGGCGCCACGAAGGGAACAATGGGAACCCATCGGATGTTATGCCGGTGACAGACGAAAACCGAGGAGACAACGTGGTCAAGCCACTCGTGGACCCCGCCCCCGAGCTCACCGCCGATGAAGTACGCCGCTACAGCAGGCACCTGATCATTCCTGAGGTCGGTATGACCGGGCAAAAGCGGCTCAAGAATGCGAAAGTCCTGATTATCGGGGCCGGTGGACTGGGCAGCCCGGCGCTGCTTTATCTGGCCGCCGCCGGAGTCGGCACGCTGGGCATCATCGACTTCGACACCGTCGTCGAATCCAACCTGCAACGTCAAGTGATTCACGGCCAGAGCGACATCGGCAAGTCGAAGGCGTTGTCGGCGGCCGAGTCGATCGCAGAGATCAATCCATTGGTCCACGTCGTTATCCATGATGAACGACTCGAGAACGACAACGTGCTTGACATTTTCGGCCAATACGACCTGATCCTCGACGGCACCGACAACTTTGCTACCCGCTACTTGGTCAACGATGCAGCGGTACTTCTGGGCAAGCCTTACGTATGGGGTTCGATCTTCCGGTTCGAAGGTCAGGTATCGGTTTTTTGGGCCCAAGAAGGTCCCCAATATCGCGACCTCTATCCCGAGCCGCCGCCGCCGGGCATGGTGCCTTCATGTGCCGAGGGCGGTGTCTTGGGTGTGCTTTGTGCCTCGATCGGTTCGATCATGGTCACCGAAGCAATCAAGTTGATCACCGGCATCGGTGATCCGTTGATCGGCCGACTGATGGTCTATGACGCGCTCGAGATGCGCTACACGACGCTCAAGATCGGTCGCGACCCAAACGGCGAGCCGATCACCGCACTCATGGACGACTATGAAGCTTTTTGTGGTGCGATCAGCGACGAAGCTGCCGAGGCAGCAGCAGACTCGACTATCTCAGTGACCCAGCTGGAACACTGGTTCAAGGAACGCGACAGCGGCGAGCGTGACTTCGTGGTGGTCGACGTTCGCGAGCCCAACGAGTTCGAGATCAACCGGATCCCCACGGCAACCCTGCTCCCCAAGGGCGAGTTCGTCAATGGCAATGCGTTCGAACAATTGCCTCAAGACAAGCAAATTGTGTTGAACTGCAAAGCGGGGCCCCGGTCGGCAGAATGCCTGGCAATCCTCAAAGGCGCTGGCTTTGACGACGCGGTGCATGTAGGCGGCGGGGTGGCGGCCTGGGTTAATCAGATCGATCCCTCGCAGCCGTCCTACTGATCGCCACTGACATGACCTTGCCGGTGGACTTCGACGAGCGTGTCCATGCGCTCGTCGAACAGATTCCCGCCGGCAAGGTTTTGTCCTATGGTGCGATCGCCGAAATGTTGAACGACTCGGGGCTGGGCGGGGGCCCTCGCAATGTCGGTCGTGCCATGAGTCTGAGCGGCGGACTGCCGTGGTGGCGGGTGGTCCGCGCCGACGGAGGCTTCCCGGCGTGTCATCGGGGCGAGGCGCTCGCTCACTATCGCGCCGAGCAAACACCGTTGCGCACCGACGACGCTGTCGACATACGCCAAGCAATGTGGGACGGGTCCTAGGTCGGCGATCCCGCGATATTGACCATCCAGGGCACACCGAAACGGTCGACGCACATGCCGAAGCTGTCACCCCACGGAGCCTTGTCGAGTGGCATGGTGACCTCGCCATCTGCGGACAAGCTGTCCCAATAGCCGCGCAGCTCGGTCTCGTCCTCGCCACTGAGCGAGACCGTTGAGTTTGCATCCGCATCGCCCATAGAAGTCGGCGTGTCAGCACACATGAGCACCAACCCGCCGTCGGTTTCCAACATTGAATGCATGATTTTATCGGTGTCGGACGCCTCTAATCCGGGCATATTGGGCATCTCCGCAAAAGTGCTTAGCGTCACCTGACCGCCGAACACCGAATGATAAAAGTCCATCGCCTCGCGTGCGTTGCTGGTGAACGACAAATAGGGGTTAAGTCGGGTCGTCATGATTGCCTCCACATGATTGGGGATATCGATTATGCCCCCGCTGCCGCAAAAATGTCAGAGGCTTCTGGTGAGATGTCTCTATGCCCGTTGACTATGTGCTGAAGCGGCCCGATGCCACACCGGTCCGAGCACCGCAGCTCGACGCGAGTCAACGAGCCGTCGTCGATCATCACGGCGGCCCGCTCCTAGTCCTGGCCGGACCAGGCACCGGCAAGACGACAACACTGATCGAAGCCGTGGTTGACCGCATCGACAACCGCGGATTGAGCCCAGACCAAGTGCTCGTGCTGACCTTCAGCCGCAAAGCTGCCGACGAGCTCAAGGCACGCATCGGTGCGCGGCTCGGCCGCACTACCTCGGCCGCGCCGGCCATGACCTTTCACTCGTTTTGTTATGCGCTAGTTCGCGAGTTCTCCGACGCCGAGGCCTATGCCAATCCGCTCCGACTCCTGAGCGCACCCGAGCAGGATGCGATGATCAAAGAACTGGTCGATGGCACCAAAGCCGCCGTCTGGCCCGCGCAACTCCGCCCGGCGCTGCGCACCCGCGGATTCGCCAAAGAGTTGCAGGCCATCATGGCGCGGGCACGATCACTGGGCATGGACCCGATTGCGGTGTCCGAGGCCGGTGACGCCGTTGACCGCGACGACTGGCGCGCGGCGGCAAGGTTCTTCGAGCATTATTTGGAGGTCTCGGCACAGGCCAACACGATCGACTATGTCGACCTGGTCTATCAGGCATTGGAGGTCGCTCGGGAGCCCGAAATTCGCGACATTCTGAGGCGCCGATATCGGTTCGTCCTCGTCGACGAATACCAAGACACCGACCCCCTACAGGTCCAGTTGCTGCAAACCATTGCCGGCGGCGGGCACGACCTGATCGCTGTCGGCGATCCGGACCAGTCGATTTATGCCTTCCGCGGCGCCGACGTCGGTGGCATCTTCAGGTTCCGTTCGGACTTTGCCACCGCTGACGGTCCGACCCCGATGCTTCCACTTGTTTCGACGCGGCGATTCGGTTCGCAGATTTTGGCCGCAACAAGACACATCATCGGACGTGTCGGCGTGCCCGGTCAACTCGATGAAGAGGCTTTCAGACGCTTTCGCAATCCGCAGACGTTGGCCATCTCTCCCGGCGAGATCCTCGTCCAGACGTTCGCGACACCCGCTGCGGAAGCCGAACATCTGGCGCTCCTCCTGCGTCAAGCCCACCTTCATAGGGGTGTGCCGTGGAGCGACATGGTAGTCCTTGTGCGATCGGGACGTGCTTCGCTGCCGCGACTACAGCGTGCCTTCCATGCGGCCGGCGTCCCCATCGAAATCGCCGGCGACGAGGTTCCGCTTGCCGCGGAGCCGTCCGTACGAGCACTCTTGGGAGCACTGCGCCTGGCTGAGACGCTGAGCCTCGGGCGGCCTATCGAGCATGACAGGGCCGAAGCAGTCCTGACCGGGCCACTGGGTCGCATGGATGCGCCAGACCTACGCCGGCTTGGTCGAGCGTTGCGTGAGGCCGCAGCGCATGCTGGTGAATCGCCGCGGCCATCGGTTCAGCTGATCGCTGAAGCACTTGGCGATCCGGTGGCGTTGGGGCTGCTGGCTCGCCGCGGCGGCCAGTGGTCAAGCGCGATCGCAAGCGCCCACACGCTGGCAAGCCTGTTGCGCAAAGCCGCCGATCAGATCGCCGACCGAGTTGCACCCGAAATTGTGCTCTGGACGTTGTGGTCGGGCACCGAGTGGCCCAAACGCCTGCGTCAGGAGTTCGAGTCCGGCTGTGAGGGTTGTTCGCGCGCAGACCAAGACCTCGACGCTTTGTGTGCGCTGTTTTCGCGGGCGGCCCGCGTCGAAGAGCAACAACAACGCCGCTCGATAACCAACTTCATCGACGAGCTCGAAGCTCAACAGATTCCGGCCGACACGCTCACCGACAGCGGAGCTCGCGGCGCGGCTGTTCGGCTCATGACGGCGCACCGATCCAAGGGTCTGGAGTGGCCGTTAGTCGTGGTCGCGGGCGTACAAGAGGGCGTCTGGCCGGATCTTCGCTACCGCGGCTCGCTGCTCCAAGCTGATCGATTGATGCCCGGAGGTGCGGGACAATCCGCATCAACGTCGGCGTCCCTTGCTGAAGAACGCCGGTTGTTTTATGTCGCGTGCACGCGAGCTCGTCAACGGCTTGTGGTCACCGCCGTCGAAAGCTCATCGGCCGGTGGTGACCAGCCTTCGAAATTTGTGCGCGAACTCCAGACCTTCCTTTTTCTCACCGCTGACAAACCGGTTCCAGCACCGCTCACCCGGCCGCTTCGACCGTTGTCGCTGCGAGGCGCCATTGCCGAGCTCCGCACGACGATCGAGGGTGCCCAGAGCACGCTGGTTCGCGACCGTGCCGCAACTTTGTTGGCCCGACTGGCTGCCACGGACCTCTATGCCACCTGGGGCGCGCACCCCGACCGGTGGTGGGGAGTTCTCGACCTGACGGCCAGCGACGAGCCGGTCAGCGATCCAGCAAAGCAGCTGACACTTTCGGCCAGCACGGTCAGTTCGATCGTCGATTGCCCGCTGAGCTGGTTCCTCGACCGTAAGGCGCGCGGCAGCAGCGGCACGACCACCGCGCAGGGCTTCGGCTCGATCGTGCATGCGCTTGCCGCCGATGTTGTCAATGACTCATCAGTCGATGTCGCCGAGCTCGAGACTCATCTTGAGACCGTCTGGCAGCAGCTCCACTTCGCTGCCCCCTGGATCGCCAAGCGGGAGCGGCAAAGCGCGCATGAAGCCATCAGTCGTTTCGCTCACTGGCATCTGGCCAATGAGCGCCTCGCGTTGGCTGCCGAACACCAATTCGCGGTCGAATTCGACATTGAAGGGGAAACAGTCATCCTGCGCGGCTCGATGGACCGCGTCGAGCTCGACAGAGCCGGCAGCGTCCATGTCATCGACCTCAAAACCAGCAAGACGGCGCCGGCCACCAAGGAGATGACCGAGCACACCCAGCTGGGCTTTTATCAACTCGCCATCGACAACGGCGCCGCGCCGCCTGCTGCCGGCCAGGCAAAGTCCGGTGGCGCCGAGCTTGTCCAACTTCGTAGCGATGGCGGCGTCAAAGCGCCCGGCATGCCAAAGGTCCAATCACAGCCCGCTCCGGCGGTAGGGGTCCCGTTTTTTGCCATCGATCAAGTGCGGGCCGCGGTGCATACGATTCGCTCCGAAGACTTCGCCGCCACACCGTCGGACAAGGCATGCAAATTTTGCCCCTTTAAACGCGTCTGTCCGGCGTGGCCCGAAGGTGCGACGATTCTGGATCGAGGGTCATCATGACAGCCATCGACACGGAGGCGGGGCTGATCGACAAGATGGGTATCAATTTTAGCCGCGAGCAGCTTGACGCGATCACGGCGCCGGTCGATGCGCCGCAGGTCATCATCGCCGGCGCCGGTTCAGGCAAGACGACGGTCATGGCAGCGCGCGTCGTCTGGTTGGTCGGCCACGTCGGCATCGACCCTGCGTCGATCCTTGGGCTCACCTTCACCAACAAGGCCGCCGCCGAGCTCGGACAAAAAGTTCGTCTGGCGTTGGCGACGATAGTGCCCGAGCCGGGCGATGACGGCGAGCCGACCATCTCGACCTATCACGCGTTTGCCGGCACCCTAATCGCCGAACACGGTCTTCGATTAGGGATCGAGCCCGATTTGCGGATCACCTCAGATGCGTCGCGCTATCAACGGCTGGCTCGCGTCATCGAGACCTACGATCAGCCGCTGGACGTGGTGACAACCCATGTGCCCACGCTCATCGGCAATGTCATGGCTCTCGACGGCCAACTGTCCGAACATCTGGTCACGACCGAGCGTCTGCGGACATTCGATCAGAATCTGATCGCCGAGATGGAGGCCACCCCTGTTGTCCGCGGCGGGCTCACTGGATCGCTACGCGACTCCACGATTGCCACCTCCGGCAAACGAATTGAGCTCAGTCACCTTGTTGATCGCTATCGCGTCGCGAAGACCGAAGCCGGCGTCATGGACTTTTCCGACCAGATGGCCTGGGGAGCTCAGTTGGCGGCGCTCGCAGAAGTCGGCGCCGCCCTGAAGGATCGCTTTGGCGTCGTGCTTCTTGACGAATACCAGGACACCTCCGTGGCGCAGCGCGATCTGCTCAAGAACCTATTCTCGGGCGCAGACGCCGGCAGCGGTCGCGGCCACAGTGTCACTGCGGTGGGCGATCCGGCCCAAGGCATTTATGGCTGGCGTGGTGCGGCCGCCGGCAACTTGGCCGATTTTCGCAAACACTTCCCATGCGCCGACGGGTCGCTGGGTGTCCAGCATTCGTTGGCGGTCAGCAGACGTTGTCCGGAGCCAATCATCGACGTGGCCAACACCTTGGCCAAGCCCTACTACGCCACAACCGACGTTGTCACGCCGTTGCGGGCTGTCGAAGGCAACGACAAGGGCGAAGTCACCGTCGCTCTTCATGAGACGGTCGACGATGAGATCGGTGGCGTGGTCGACCGGATCGTCGTTGCGCACCAGAATCAAAGAGGATCCAACGGTGAGCCAATCGGTTGGCAAGACATAGCGGTCCTGGTCCGCGAAGGCAAAGAGATCGGCGCTATTGTCGCGGCTTTGCGCAGCCGCAACATCCCCGTCGAGGTCGTGGGTCTCAACGGTCTACTGTCGCGGCCCGAAGCCCAAGACTTGTTTTCGGTGCTCGAAGTCGTTGATGACGTGACAGCCAACCCGGCGATGCTACGACTTCTCACCGGTCCACGCTGGCGCATCGGAAACCGCGATCTTGCTCTGCTCGGCCAGCGTGCCGGTCACCTCACCGGTGGACACCACGGGCTTGCCGACAAGGCAGACCTCGAGGCCGCACTCCTGAGCGCTGTCGAAGGAGTCGACTCCACCGAAATTGTGTCGCTGGCCGACGCCCTCGAAGACCCAGGGCCGCTGCCCTATTCGCCCGAGGCGCTGGTGCGCTTCGGTCAGGTCGCCAGCCTTTTGCGCGGTTTGCGCGCCCATATCGGCGAACCGCTTGTCGACTTCACCCGTCGCGTCATTCGTGCCATCGATCTCGATCTCGAACTGCAGATAGGTCCAGCCGACAACGCCATGGACAACATCGAGTTGGTGCTCGAAGCAATCGCTTCCTACGTGGAGGCCGACCCTTATGCATCATTGCGCGGACTCCTCGCGTATCTGGCAGCCGAAGGCGACTACAACTCCGGCATGGAAGTTTCGGCCCCGTCCGAGGCCGACTCGGTCAAATTGCTGACGGCGCACAAAGCCAAAGGCCTCGAATACGAATGCGTTTTTGTGCCGTTCATGGCCGCGAACGTCTTTCCCAGCAACCAGTCCGGCGGCATCTGGTTTAGCAGTTGTTCGGTGTTGCCAGTGGCTCTACGCGGCGACTGCGACACCCTTCGGGACATCGGCGCGTGGAACGCTAAAGGGGTTGCCGAGTTCAAGGCAGTCAACACCGAAGATGGACTCAACGAAGAACGGCGTCTGGGCTACGTCGCGTTCACCCGCGCAAAACGGGCCCTTCACGTCAGCGGCCATTGGTGGGGCCGCACGCAGATCAAGCCGCGCGGCGCCTCCGAGTTCTTGGCCACCGCGCACGATTGGGTGGTCAGTCGAGGGCTCGATGTAGACCACTGGGAAAGCGAACCCGACGCCAACGCGGCCAATCCGTTCCTCGACCGGTTCGATCGCATCGCGTGGCCAGTCGAGTCCACCGACAGCTCCTCTCGGCGTCGCGCGGCAAAACTCGTACGCACGCACATCGCTGGCGTGGCGCCGGCAGCGCCAGCACCGACGCTGACTGAGACGGAGGTCAGTCAGTTGGAGCGACTCGAGGCTTTGAGGGCCGACATTGATCTTCTCCTTGACGAAGCAGCCCAAGCCGAGTCCAACATCCGCGAGGTCCACCTGCCTGCAGCCCTGTCCGCGACAACCGCGCTGCGCCTAGCGCAAGACGAAGCCGCGGTGGCTCGTGAGCTCGCGCGACCGATGCCGCGCAAACCCTCGCCCGCGGCCCGCTTCGGCACTAAGTTTCATGCCTGGGTCGAAACCCATTTCGGTCAGCAGTCGTTGCTGGACCCGGCCGACCTTCCCGGCAGGGGTGATGCCGACGTAGGCGGTGATGCCGATCTCGACGAGCTGATCGCAGCGTTCAAAGAAGGGCCATACGGCGACAGTCAACCCTTCGCCATCGAGGCACCTTTTTCGCTGCTGCTCGGCGGTCAGCAGATCATCGGCCGCATCGATGCCGTGTACGAGACTGCTGATGGTTTTGAGGTGGTCGATTGGAAGACTAATCAGGTCGCCACAGCCGACGAGCTGCAACTTGCGATCTACCGGCTCGCATGGGCCGAACTCAATGACCTCGATCCAACCAGCGTTACCGCCGCGTTCTACTACGTACGTCTTGGCAAGGTCGTGCAATTCGATGACCTGCCCGACCGCTCACAACTCACCACACAACTCAGGTTCTAGGCTTCTCACGTGGACTTTGCGTTTTCGAGAGCCAGGCACGATCGGGCCGCGCACCTGCGCGGTGGCAAGTGGCGCACCGCTGCGCTCAAGGTGATGATTGTTGGCGGTGAGCACGTCGCCACCAATGGCGATGGTGCGCTGCGCTGGCTGAGCCTTGACGATGCGCCCGACGGAGACTGGATTTTCCTCGGTGTCAAAGACGGACAACATTTCGCCGCCGTCATGGTTGATCGGGTGCCCACCGCGCTGATGCCGGTGAGTCTGCGCGCGCTCAGCGCGACGATGATCGCCGACGACGCATCATTTGCCGTTGAAGCGGTGGCGTTGTCGCGCTGGCACCAGAGCAACCGCTTTTGCGCACGATGTGGCACCTTGACAACGGTGGCGCAAGCCGGTCATACGCGCGTTTGCGGCAACTGCGGAGCCCAGCACTTCCCTCGCACCGACCCGGCGGTCATCATGCTGATCACCGACGACACCGGCAGGGCACTCCTGGGTCGGCAATCCTCATGGCCGCCGAATCGGTTTTCGACCCTTGCTGGATTCGTCGAACCCGGCGAGGCACCCGACGACGCGGTGCGCCGCGAAGTCATGGAGGAGGTCGGCGTCGACGTCGGCGACGTCGTCTATGCGGGCAGCCAGCCCTGGCCGTTCCCTGCCAGCCTGATGCTCGGCTTCCACGGCGAGGCCAAGTCAACTAAGATCACGGTCGACCACGATGAGATCGCCGAAGCACGGTGGTTCAGCCGCGACGAACTCAGCGCATTGTCGGCGGCAAACCAGATCCTGACACCAGCCAATGTGTCGATCTCAAGCTGGCTCATCGGACAGTGGCATGGCGGCAATATTGCTGGCCGCTGGTCCTGAGGCGGCGTCTACGCGCTGAGCTGGGCCTTCACTTGGGCGACCGAGGGGTTGGAGAGTGCGCTGCCGTCGGTGAAAACTAAGGTGGGCACCGTTTGGCTGCCGTTGTTGGCTTTTTCGACGATAAGGGCGGCTTCAGGATGTTGTTCGATGTCGACCTCATCGAAGACGATGCCTTCGCGCTGAAGTTGGCCTTTGAGGCGATGGCAGTAGCCACACCAAGGTGTTGAGTAGAGCGTGAACTGCGACGACATATTGTGTCCCTTCCGACGGTTAGGCTAATTACTGCAACACCAACTCATTGTCCACTATTCCCGCCGAAGGAGTTCCGTGCCTGCTGCCGACGACCTACTGATTGGTCTCGACCCGGAGCAAAAAGAAGTAGCGACGTCGCTTCGCGGCCCGTTGTGCGTCGTGGCCGGGGCTGGCACCGGCAAGACTCGGGCGATCACCCACCGCATCGCCTACGGGGCCGCGATCGGCGTCTATAAGCCCACCGAGGTTCTCGCCGTGACGTTCACGACGCGAGCGGCAGGGGAGATGCGCAGCCGGCTGCGGGTCCTGGGTGCCGGTGGTGTGCAAGCGCGCACCTTCCATTCGGCGGCTTTGCGACAAGCTCGATATTTTTGGCCCACCGTCTTCGGCGGTGAACTGCCCGAGCTGACCGCCTCCAAGATTCCGCTGCTGCACGAAGCGACACGGCGTTGTCAGATCAGTGCAGATGCGGCGACCCTGCGCGACCTTGCCGCAGAAATTGAGTGGGCCAAGGTCAGCAACGTCAAACCCGTCGACTATCCGGCGATTAGCGCATCGGTAGGCCGGGAGGCGGGCTCTCTTGATGCGGTCACCACAGCCACGGTGTTCGCCGCATATGAGGAAGTCAAACGCGACCGCGGGCGCATCGACATGGAAGACATCCTGCTGTGCACGGCAGCTCTCCTTGTCGAGGATGAACGCGTTGCCGCACAGGTGCGGCGTCAATACCGGTGGTTCGTGGTCGACGAATATCAAGATGTCAACCCGTTGCAGGCAGCGTTGCTTGAGCAGTGGCTGGGTGGCCGTGATGACATCTGCGTCGTCGGCGACCCGTTGCAGACCATTTATTCGTTTGCCGGCGCATCACCTGAACACCTCACCTCGTTCACCCGCCGCCAGGAGGGAGCTAAGCGAGTCGAGCTCGTACGCAACTATCGATCGACGCCACAAATTATCTCGGCCGCGAACGCGGCTTTCTCGCGCGTTGGCTCATCGGTGGGTGGCGTGCGTCTACGGTCTCAGCAAGACGACGGGCAGCCAGTGTCCTAGCACGGTTATCCCGACGAAGTGGCCGAGGCGAACGGCACCGTCGCGCAAATCATCACGCTTCGCGATCAGGGTGTCCCGCTGCGAGAGATGGCGATCCTCTTCCGTATCAACGCCCAGTCCGAGGCTTTTGAAGAGGCGCTCGGTCAGCACGGCATCGCCTACGTACTGCGGGGAGTCGAACGATTCTTTGAACGCCCAGAGGTTCGGCAGGCGATCACCTTGCTTCGCGGCGCGGCACGCTCGGGCTCTTGCGATGACCTGTTGGCCGAGATCACGACGGTGCTGGGCACGATTGGCTATTCTGCCAAAGCACCAGCACGTGCCGGCGCCGTGCGCGACAAGTGGGAGTCGTTACACGCATTGGTGTCGATGGCCAAGGACTTGGCTGCCGACAAGCCCGATGCAACCGTTGCTGGCCTCGTCGAGGACCTCGAACGCCGCGCCGGCAATGCGCATGCACCGGCCGCTGAAGGTGTCACCTTGGCGACGCTTCACTCGTCCAAAGGACTCGAATGGGATGCTGTCTTCTGTGTCGGTATGCATGAGGGAATGCTTCCCAGCACACATGCCAAGACCGACAGCGAGGTCGAGGAAGAACGACGGCTCTTCTATGTCGGCATCACCCGCGCCCGCGCGCACCTGTCGGTGTCGTGGGCTGCAAGCCGCAATCCAGGTGGTCGCGGCAACCGCAAGGCAACCCGGTTCCTCGACCCGCTGTTGCCCAACGACCATCCCTCAAACACAGCGGACCGGCCTGCCAAAAAACGCAGGGTGACGCGTTGCCGAGTATGCAATTCGGTACTTTATACAGTTGATGACCGCAAACGGAGGCGTTGCGCAGACTGCCCATCGACCTACGACGAGGGGCTCTACGAATTGCTGCGGGACTGGCGCACCGGCGAAGCAAGTGTGCAAAAGCTCCCTGCCTACTGCGTATTTACCGACGCAACCCTCATGAGCATTGCCGAAGAACGTCCACAGGATCTGTCTGCTCTGGCCCGCATCACCGGTGTCGGCAAAACTAAACTCGACCGCTACGGGCAAGAGCTGCTCTCGCTCCTCAACTGAGGTCGGTCATCGCTGCCCGCGATGCCTGGCTCATGACGTCAGCGATCGAACCCCGGCAACGCATCGATCAGGATCTGCCTGAATGGCGCCGTCGCACCAAGCTGGCTCAAAACGCCGATGCCGCCCAGCCATACGCGGTGGATTAGTAGGTATTCCGGAGGCAAGTTGATCTTGAGCGCAGTGCCAAGTCCTTCAGAACTGGGCGAGGTGATCCGCAACGTCTGCTCGCGAATCCAATCGCGGCTGAAGCTGAACTCTTCAAACCTTGCAGGTTCGACAAACGGCGCGATATAAGCCGCGATCGTCTCGGTATCCAGCCGAACGCCCGGACGGATGAAACCCTCGGTCCGCAGGCCGTCGACCAGACTCGCATAGTCATCATCAACTGCATAACGCAAAAGTTCGCCAATGATTGACGGCAGTCCTTCGGGCAGCCGCGCCACAGCGCCGAAATCGACGACGCCGATGCGACCGTCGGCCATGATGCGAAAGTTGCCCGGGTGTGGATCGGCATGAAGCATGCCGGTACGTGCGGGTCCTTCAATGAGGAACCGTACATAAATTTCGCCGAAATGGTCCCGTTGCTTTGCCGTGCCATTGGTGATCACCTCCGAAAGCGAATAGGGGCTATCAAGCCATGTCGTCACCAACGCCTGCTCGGTATGGGTGACCACGTCGGGCACAACAATTGCCGGATCGCCTCGGAACTCATCAGCAAACATGCTTTGGGCGCCGGCTTCCAACGAGTAGTCGAGCTCTTCGGCGACGCGTTCTTGGAGTTCAGCGATCAATGGCTTGATGTCGAGCCCGGGGGCCAGTATGCCGAACAAGCGGGCAGCGCGGCCGATTTGTCGAAGGTCGGAACGCAGCGCCTTCCCGGCGCCGGGGTATTGAATCTTGACGGCCACGGCGGTGCCATCACTCCAGACGGCTTTGTGTACCTGCCCGATCGAGGCCGACGCGGCCGGGACATCATCGAATTCGTGAAAATTGGCTCGCCAATCGATACCGAACTCCTGCGTCATCACCTGGTGAACCATGCGCGCCGACATCGGTGGCGCTGCGTCCTGCAATTTGGTAAGGGTTGCCCGATAGGGGCCGATGATCTCTTCAGGCAGGGCCGACTCGAAGATGCTCATGGCCTGGCCGAACTTCATCGCCCCACCCTTGAGCTCGCCGAGCACGGTGAATATCTGTTCGGCGGTCCGGCGCTGAACCTGGGTCAGGACGACATTCGCAGGGGTTCCCACGAGCCGCTTGCCAACGCCCAAGGTTGTGCGGCCGGCAAAACCCACCGGAAGTGAAGCGAGCCTCGCCGTGCGCACGAAAGCGTTGCCAGCTGGAGATGATCGTCGCCGTTGTGGATCATCGTTGTCGCTCACAAGGCAAGGATAGGCAACTACGCCACATTTAGCAGTGCGCAGCCACAAGCGGGGTGGAAATTCACCTGCCATTGCGCGCGATCAGTCTGGGTCGGACCGATGGCCGTGATCCGGCCGGCGTCACCGAGGTTATTGCTGTCGCAATGGGTAAGCACGTTTGCCGCGACCTCCGCTGCAGCCGTATGCGCGGTCGTCGACGACACGGCCGGCGGCGTGACGATGGTGCGGTGAGGTCGGCCAAATTGGGTGGCAAGAGCCGGCCACGCCCGATCCCAATCGGTGCGGTGCAGGTCATAGCAATGCATGCACGGTGTCTGACCGGGCCGGATAAGTGGGCCGATGCGAATCCGTTCTTCGTCGATGACGACCAGCAAATGGTCAATTGTGCTGCGTCTGGCGTTGTCGGTTAATGATCGTGCCGGTTCGCCGAGGCTGAAGACGACGGTGAGGTCAGCGTCCTCGCAGCGGTCGGTCTGCACTCCCGATTGCTGAAGGATCAGCGCCACGATCGAGGCTAGCGACTTCGTCGATTCATCGTGGACCAGTGCGGCTCTATAGGTGGCCCGGCGCTGGATTGGAGCAACCGGCAGGCCAGCCGCGCATCGGCAACGCGCTTCCGTGCTCAACTCCGGGTGACCGGGAAACTCCCATGAACGGGCATCACAGACGACTCCGGCGGTGGACAACTCGCTGACTACCGTGTGTATGTTGCCGTCAAACTCGGGCACGTTGTCGTTGATTGTCGCCGCCAAGGCCTCGATGGTGCGTGTGCCGTCGAACATTCGCAATAGCGCCATGAGGCCGGGTTGGTCGCGAATGACGAAACCCGGAGCGGTCCCGATCTGCAGATGATCGCGGTTGCGGCGCAAGAGTACGGCCCCGGGACGGATGGCTGGTCGTATTCCCATAGCCCATAGCTTGCGCCCTGTGTGCCGTTCTGGCGAACCGCTTGTCCACCCCTGTGGATAAACCTGTGCATTGTTTGTGGGAACCGCCCGGGACCGGTGTGGAAAGCGCCGGAAGCCCCGGTGGAAAACATGTGCACGAAGCACTGATCTGTTCCGGCGTGTTACCTCTCACCTGCGCAAACGTCGAGGGTGTTGTGTGCACAGAAAATAGTTGTCGAACGCGGGCGATAGTCTCGACGTGTGGACGAGATTGAGGTGCGGCGAAGCGCACGTCGAAAGCGCTCGATCAGTGCCCGCCGGGAGGGAGACAAGACAGTCATCCTGATGCCGGCACATTTGTCCAAGAACGAGGAAGACCGCCATATTGCTTCCCTAGTCGAACGACTGGACCGCAAAGAGAGGTCTGCTGCCATGAGCAACGAGGCCCTGGCGGGGCTGGCTGCGACATTGAACCGCACCTATTTTTCCGGTGCGGCCACACCGAACACGTTGCGCTGGGTGACCAACCAAAACTCCCGTTGGGGTTCGTGCAGCACCCAGGAGAAGGCGATTCGGCTTTCGCACCGGTTGCAGCCGATGCCCACATGGGTCATCGAAGCGGTACTGATGCACGAGCTCGCTCACCTGATTGAGCCAAATCATGGCCGGGCTTTTTGGGAGTTGGTCAACCGTTACCCAAAAGCCGAGCGTGCTAAAGGTTTTCTTGAAGGCGTCGCACACACGCAGCAGTGAGCTCACGTACCGAGTCGTCGGTGTTGGCGGGCAACGCGGTCACATCAAACCATTGCAGGTCATCTGATTCGTCACTGATCTTGTGCAGCGCCCGCGGCGCGGCGACAGCGACATATTGCACATCAAGGTGGTGCGAAGGGCGAAGTGGCCCACAATTTGGCACCTCATGCCAAGACAGCAGGACCGGCTCGGTGTCGATGCGCAGATCGTTGATGCCGGTCTCTTCGTTGCCTTCACGCAAAGCGGCATCAACAAGTCGTTGATCGGAGGGTTCACAATGGCCGCCGGTTTGGAGCCAACGGCGGGCGATTTTGTGTAGCGTGAGTAGAACCCGGTCGTGGCCGGCCGAAAAGACAAGCACGCTTGCCGTGATGTGGTCGGGATGGCAATGGCGACTCATCGCATCGGGGCGCAACTCTAGGTGGTCGAGATAGACGCGCCGGAGCCGCTCCTGCGCAACTGTCGGCGCAATCCATCGGCCGAGGACGGCCACAGCGTCTTCGTGCAGGGTCACTTCAGGGGTGGGTCCTCATCATCGGATCCGGTGTCGCCGCTCGGCGCATCGCGGGGCGGTTCTTGGTCAAGCAATCGGTCCAGTGCGGCATCAAAGTCGGCGCTGCTGGCTGCATCGCCGGTGTCGCCTGTAGCAAAACCCATCGGGTCGTCGAGATCGCCAGCTTCAGGCATAAGATCAGGGTGTGCCCACACGGCATCACGTGCGGCGGAACCCTGACGGTCACGCAATGCCGCCCACAGATTGCTGGCCTCGCGAAGACGCCGGGGCCGCAATTCAAGACCCACAAGCGAAGCAAACGTTTGTTCGGCCGGTCCGCCAGCACCGCGCCTGCGCCGCATCGCCTCAGCCAACGGGGTCGCCGCGGGCATCCGGTCGATCGTGGCCTGCGTCACGACTTCGTCGACCCACCCTTCGATGAGCGCAAGCAGCGTCTCCAACCGGTCAAGAGCGGCCTGTTGCGCAGGCGTGCGTTGCGGTTCGAACAATCCACCGGCAAGGACCTCTTGTATCTGTTCGGGACGCATCGGATCAATCGACTGCAATTGCGACTCGATTGCAGCGATGTCGATCGTCGTTCCGCTGCCGAACTCCTCGATCGAGCTGATTAGCCTCGAACGAAGCCAGCCAGCATGCTGAAAGAGTCGGTGGTGCGCACACTCGCGCAAGGCGACATACAGCAAGACGTCGGTGGCGCTGTGCTCAAGACCTTCGCCAAACTTTTCGACACCCGATGGAAGGATTGCGGCAACACCGGTGGGTCCGAGGGGCAACCCCACATCTGTTGACGAGACAACTTCGCCGGCAAGTTCGCCCAAAGCTTGGCCGACCTGTTGGCTAAACATTGCGCCGCCGGCCTGAGTCAATATGCCCAAGAGGGGACCGGCCATCGCTTTGGCTTCCTCGGGCACCGCTTTGCCCATCGCCGCGACCACGTGTTCTGCGATCGGCTCGACGAGTTGATGCCAGGTCGCCGTGGTCGAGTCGACCCATTCGGCTCGGCTCCATGCCGCAGACGTTGTCGCGCCGGCACGAAAGTCGGTGGCCTCATCGAGCCACAACTCGGCAAGTCGCACCGCATCTGAGACCGCCCGCTGCTGCAACGCGTTGGGCGTCAGGTCCTCGCCTTGCGCCACCAAAGCATGGCGTGCAACATCCTTGACGACGTCTTTGTCGATCGTGCCTTCGTGCGGAGTGAACATCCGCTGCACCTGCGCCATCATCTGGCCCATGTCGGGCATGGCGCCGCCACCACCGCTGAAGGCGGCGAACATTTGCTCCATCGGGGTGCCCGCGAACGGGTTCGTCGGCGTTTTGTCGTTGTCGTTGTCGTCGTTGTCGTGGTCATCCGCTGCTGCCATACGGATAAATTTAGCCGGTCGGTGGTTGGGGCCGGTAGTCTTGACTCGGTGAGTACCAAAGTCCGACTGATAGATGTCCGTGACACAGCGCTAAGCATCGACGAGGCCTACAGCGCAGTGAATGATCCCGCGGCCGGCGGAGTCGCCCTTTTTGTGGGCACGGTCCGCGACGTTGATGAAGAACGGCAGGTCGAAATGCTGGGCTATTCGGCGCACCCGACCGCGAAGGCACAACTGAATGCGGTGGCCGAACGCATCGGTGAGGACGTCGACGTGGTTGCTCTTGCCGCGATCCATCGAGTCGGTGACCTCGAGATTGGTGACCTGGCCGTTGTGGTTGCCGTATCGGCTGCGCACCGAGCACAAGCTTTCGATGCCTGTCGCCAGCTCATCGATGAGCTCAAGACCGTCGTGCCCATCTGGAAGCATCAACGATTTGTTTCAGGCGATGCTGTCTGGGTCTGAGGCGGTCATCTTGGTCCTGCACTTTAGGCTTCACCTGTGTCTTCACCCGATCAGCGGCCGATGAGTCGTCGTTACAGCACGCTGGTCGTTGCCGCTCTTTCCTTGGTGGCTCTTACCTGCGTCGCGTTCCTGCTGCCGGTGCCGTATGTGACGTTGAAGCCCGGGCCGGTGTTCAACACCCTGGGCTCCTTCGACGACAAGGCGATGATCACGTTCGGCAGCGGCGTCAAAACCTATCCCACGGCCGGCACGCTGGACTTCACGACCGTTTCGGTTAGTCGCGCGGACACCAAGGTGCGTCTGTCCACCGCGATGCAGGTCTTTTTCGACAAGCGGAATGCCGTTGTGCCCCGTGATCTGGTCTATCCCGATGGGCAGAACCAAAAGCAGTCTACGGCTGAATCGGCTGCGCAGCTGACGAATTCGAAGGACAGCTCCACCGCAGCGGGTTTGCGCGCCGCGGGTTACGTCGTCGATCAGATGCCTGTGGTGGCTTCGGTCGCCAAAGACGGGCCGGCACGAGGCGAACTGGTGGCCGGAGACGTTTTGTTGGCCGTTGACGGCAAAAAGGTTGCCGACGCCGCCGGGGTGTCAAAACGGATCAGGCAGCACAAGCCCGGCGAGTCGACCACGGTGAAAATACGTCGAGACGGCAACGCCAAAACCGTCACGATGACGACCGCTGCGGTACCGGGTCGTAAATCGGTTGCCCGGGTCGGCATCGGCATCAAACAAGACTTCACCTTCCCGATCAAAGTCACCAACAACGTGGGCCACGAGATCGGCGGACCCAGTGCCGGAGCGATGTTTGCGCTGGCAATCTACGACAAACTCACTCCCGGAAAGTTGACCGGCGGGCAAAGAGTCGCCGGCACCGGCGAGATCGATAGTGCGGGCACGGTCGGGCCCATCGGTGGTATTCGCCAAAAGATGGCCGGTGCAGCCGCCGACAAGACCGAGATTTTTCTAGTTCCGAGTCAGAATTGTTCCGAAGCGGCCAGCGGAGATGATTTTGGTATGACGTTGGTGCGTGTCAAGAACCTCAAGGACGCCATCAGCTCGATGGATCGACTGGCCAAGGACCCCGAATCGAAAGTGCCGACATGCAGTTGATGCCCGACTCTCCGATCAGGCGAGTCACTTTGGAAATCGAGGCTCATGCCGCCGGTACCGGCTGGGATCAGCCGCCGCGGCTATTTGCGTTGGTGCCCACCGCAGATTTGGTTGACCAGCAGCCGGATCTTCTTGCCGAGATCGGCGGCAACGAGGAGATTGCCAAAGGAGGATTGACACCGGTCGAACAAGAGGACCTGCCTCCGGCCGACGACTTCGAGCGGTCCCTCGAACAAATCGGCTGGCCGCCCTCGGTGACCGGATGCGCCGCTGTGATTGAACGCATCATGCTGCCTCCAGCAGCAGAGGAGTCGATGCCGGCCGATCAGGAAGCCGTCGCCGATTACGTCGCGGAGCACCCGGACCGCCAAGAGGTGCGCATCGTGGCAGCGGTCGATCGTGACGGCAACGCGCACAGCACCGTGCGTGCCCGCCATACAGATGTTGCAGAACTGTTGGAAGGACCCGATCTTGTGCCGACGCTCATCGAGCTCCTCAGGCAGACACTGGCAGACTAACCCCTACATAACTGAATTCGGCATCATCCATTGTTTTAGCCCATAGACCAAGGAGTCTCGTGAGCGACCTGTTTGGAGCACCACCACCGCAAGCACCGCGGCCTTCTGCGGACCGCAAGCGCAAGGTGCTTGTCCCCACGCTCGTTACGTTGGCTGCCTTGCTATTCCTGGGGTCAATCTTCACATCGGTGTGGACCGATCGGCTGTGGTTCGGCGCTCTTGGCTTCGGCGGCGTGTTCAGCACGCTCATCTCCACCCGGGTGATCCTCTTCCTCGTCCTCGGTTTGATCTTTGGTGCCGTGGTGCTGGCCAACATCGTCATCGCCTACCGCATGCGCCCGGCGACCGCGCCGGCCCGCCGCGACGACCCGGCATACCGTTACCGCGTTGCCCTGACTCCCATCATCAAACCTGTTTTTGGCGCTGCAGCAGTCGTGCTGGGCATCTTTGCCGGTTCGGTAGCTACCGGCCGGTGGCAAGACTTCCTGATGTGGCGCAATGGCACGCCGTTTGGCAAGAAAGACGCGCACTTCGGCAAGGACATCAGCTTTTATGTCTTTGACTACCCGTGGTTCCGTTTCCTGGTCTCCTATGGTTTTGCACTCATCGTGGTCAGCGTCTTGTTGGTGGCTTTCGTGCATTATGTGTACGGCGGCATCCGCATTGCCGGCCGCGGCTCGAAGTTCACCAACGCGGCGCGCGCCCACCTGGCGATCCTCGTCGGGATCGGCGTCCTCATCCGCGCGGTGTCCTACTATCTAGACCGATTCGGACTCGCCATCAGTAGTTCGGGCCTGGTCGATGGTATTACCTACACCGATGCGAATGCCCGTATTCCGAGCAAAAACATCCTGATCGCCGTCGCGATCGTTTGTGCGCTCTTGTTCTTTGCCAGCGTTTTCTTCAAATCCTGGATGCTGCCGGGCATCGGCCTGGGCCTGCTGGTGTTGACGTCGATCCTGATCGGTGGCATTTGGCCGGCTCTAATGCAGTCGTTCCAGGTCGACCCGTCAGAGCCGGACAAGGAGGCGCCATACATTAAACGAAATATTGCCGCCACGCGTGACGGCTTCGATGTTTCAGCGGTCAAACCGCAAAACTATACGGCGAAGACCGCCCTGACCCCGGGCGAGTTGACCCAGTCGGCCGAGTCGCGGGTCAGCAGCCGATTGCTTGACCCGACGCTCGTGGCGCCGGCTTTCGAGCAGTTGCAGCAAGTGCGCGGCTACTATTCGGTGGCGCCGACTCTTGACGTCGACCGTTACAAGCTTCCCGGCAACGATCAGCCCCAAGATATCGTGATCGCCGCACGTGAACTCGACCTCAACGGCTTGCAACCGAGTCAACGCAACTGGGCCAACGACCATACGGTCTATACCCACGGTTATGGTGTCATCGCCGCGCTGGGCAACAAGCGTGGTGACCAGGGCGAACCGGTATGGGTGGTCAAGGACATCCCGTCGGTCGGCGACATCAAAATCACAACGCCACCGCGCATTTACTTTGGTCAGAATTCGCCGGACTATTCGATCGTCGGCCGGCCCAAGGGTGCCGCTCCCATCGAGGTCGACACACCGCGTGGTGGGGGCGAATCCGGTGACGCAAAGGAGAACGCCACCCAAAACACCTATGACGGCAAGGGCGGTGTGGGCATTGGCAACATTTTCACTAAATCGCTGTATGCCTTCAAGTTCGGCGAACCCAACATCGTCCTGTCGAACCGAGTCAACGAAAACTCGAAGATTCTGTATGACCGCAACCCGCGCGAACGTGTCAACAAGGTCGCACCCTGGTTGACAGCTGACGGTGACCCCTATCCAGCCGTGGTCGAAGGCCGTGTCGTCTGGATTGTCGATGCTTACACGACCAGCAACAGCTTCCCGTATTCGCAGCGGCGCTCGCTGGCTAAGGCCACGTCCGATACCCAAACCGAGGGTGGCGCTCAGGCGGTGCTGCCCCAGGATGAGGTCAACTACATGCGCAACTCCGTCAAGGCCGTTGTTGATGCCTATGACGGTTCGGTCAAGCTCTATCAGTGGGACACCAAAGACCCACTGCTTAAGACTTGGATGAAGGTATTCCCCGACGCGGTCGAAAAGAAGTCCGAAATCTCCGAACCTTTGAAGGAGCATTTGCGTTATCCGGTCGACCTCTTCAAGGTTCAGCGCGATGTGTTGAAGGAATATCACGTCACCGATGCACAGACCTTTTATGAAGGTGGCGAGCGCTGGAAGGTTCCCGAGGATCCGGCCAGCGAGGGCAACGCTTTGCAGCCGCCCTACTACCTGTCGGTCAGCCGTTCGGGTCAGGAGACTCCGCAGTTCGCGCTGACCACGGTCTACACGCCCAATAGCCGGCAAAACCTCGCGGCGTTCGTGTCGGTCGGCTCGGAGGCCTCCGATGACAAGACCTACGGCAAGTTCCAGATTTTACAGCTGCCGAGCGAAACTCAGGTGCCTGGTCCGAGCCAGATAGCGAACCAGTTCCAGTCTGATCGTGGCGTCTCGCAGGCTCTGCTGCAGTACAAACAGGCGGGCACCGAGGTGCTTTACGGCAACCTGTTGTCGCTGCCTGTGGGTGATGGGTTGTTGTATGTCCAGCCGGTCTATATCCGTCGTACGGCACAAGAGGGCACTTACCCGGTGCTGCAATTCGTGATCGCCTCCTTCGGTGATGCGGTGGGCTACGGGCAGACGCTCGATGAGGCTTTGCGAGCTGCGCTCGGTCTTGGAGCGGGCAATGCTGGCAATGAATCAGACAATGGCAAGACCGGCACCGACAAGGGCACCACGGGTGACAAGCCGCAGGCCGAGCCCAAGAGCGCAACCGAGGCTCTGGACCGTGCGACTTCCGAATACGACAAGGCCCAAGAAGCGTTGAAGAAGGGTGACCTCGCCGAATATCAGAAGCGGATCAATGCGATGAACGGCGCGATCGAGGACGCCAAGTCGGCGATCGACAAGGCCAAGAAGTAGCCCCGCTGTTTACCACGGGCCCGTGGTAGTTGTGCGCCGCCCACGTGTTTCAACACGTGGGCGGTGACAGAAACACTCGGGCGGCGGCCGAATCTTGGGCCGATTTGTATGGCGGCAACGCAGCCGCTAGGGTTGTGCACAGCGACGCGGGGTGGAGCAGCTCGGTAGCTCGCTGGGCTCATAACCCAGAGGTCACAGGTTCAAATCCTGTC